>CALMKG010000526.1 GCA_937867175.1 uncultured Propionibacterium sp.
TCGTCGAGATCGGCGGCCGGGTGGTCTTCCTGCGCAACACCGGCAAGCTCTGCTTCGCCACCTTGCAGGACGGCTTCGACCCAGACTCCGACGGTCAGCGGCTGCAGGTGATGGTCTCGCTCGCCGAGGTCGGCGAGCAGGGGCTGGGTGAGTGGAAGGCCGATGTCGACCTTGGCGACTTCATCTGGGTGCGAGGGCGGGTAGTCAGCTCCCGGCGCGGTGAGTTGTCGGTGATGGCGTCCGAATGGAAGATGGCGAGCAAAGCGCTGCGTCCGCTGCCCGTCCTGCACAAGGACCTGTCTGAGGAGGCGCGGGTCCGCAGGCGTTACGCCGACCTGATCGTGCGCCCCGAGGCCCGCGAGATCGTGCGGGTGCGTGCCGCGATCACCAAATCGTTGCGCCGCACGCTGGACGAGGCCGGCTTCCTGGAGGTCGAGACCCCCACACTGCAGTTGATCCATGGCGGGGCGGCGGCGCGTCCGTTCCGCACCCACCTGAACGCCTTCGACATCGACATGACGCTGCGCATCGCCCTCGAGCTGTACCTGAAACGGGCGATGGTCGGTGGGGTCGACAGTGTCTACGAAATCGGACGGATCTTCCGCAACGAAGGAATCGACTCCACCCATTCGGCCGAATTCACGATGCTGGAGGCCTACCAGAGCTGGGGCGACCACCGCACCATCGCCGAACTCACCAAGAAGATGATCATGGACGCCGCGGACGTGGTGGGCATCCACCAGATCGAGCGCCCGGACGGGCAGGTCATCGACCTGGATGCCGAGTGGACCTGGCTGCCCATCTATCCGGCCGTCGGCGAGGCGCTGGGGGAGCCGGTCGACGTCGACACCCCGGTCGAGGTGCTGCGCAGGCATGCGGACGCCCACGAGGTGGCTTGGGATCCGAAGTGGGGCAACGGCAAGCTGATCATGGAACTGTACGAGGAACTGGTCGAGCCGCGCCTGGTCAACCCCACCTTCGTCTGCGACTTCCCGGAGGTCGCCCAGCCGTTGGCCCGGCGTCACCGCAGCGAGCCCGGCAAGATCGAGGCCTGGGACCTGATCATCGGGGGTGTTGAGCGGGCTACCGGGTTCAACGAGTTGATCGACCCGGTCGTCCAGCGCGAGATCCTCACCCAACAATCGCTGGCCGCAGCCGCCGGGGACCCCGAGGCGATGCAGTTGGATGAGGACTTCCTCGCCGCGCTCGAGCAGGGCGCGCCGCCGATGGGCGGCATGGGGATGGGTATCGACCGGCTGATCATGATGTTCACGGCGGCGGGAATCCGCGAGACGATCCTGTTCCCGCTGCTGCGACCGCACTGATACCACGTCTGGGTGGCTGTGGCTTCCGCCGGGGGCGTCGGCGGCGTCCGTTAGAATCGGGGCGAATCCACGCAACTACATGGGGGACCTGCCTTGATCCAGCTGCTGTGCGTCCACGCAGTCGCAGCTGTGGTGGCCCCGCTGCTGTTCAGATTGCTCGGCCGCAAGGCGTTCGCCCTGCTCGCGCTGGCGCCGGCGTCCGCCGCGGTCTGGGCGTTGACCAAGACCCGGGCGGTCTTCGGCGGTGAACTGCCCAGCCAGGACTTCGCCTGGGTGCCCCAGCTGAGTCTCAATCTGACGTTCCGGCTCGATTCGCTGAGTTGGCTGATGGTCTTGATCGTCGGCGGTATCGGTGCGCTGATCCTGGTCTATTGCGGGGGCTATTTCGGGCACGGCGCCAGCAGCCTGGGACGCTTCGGCGGTGTCTTCGTCGCCTTCGCCGGGGCGATGCTCGGCCTTGTCACGTCCGACAACACGGTGGTCCTCTACCTCTTCTGGGAACTCACCACCGTCTTCAGCTTCCTGCTCATCGGCCACTACCACGAGCGCCAGCCCTCCCGGCAGGCGGCCATGCAAGCCATCATCGTCACCACGTTCGGTGGCTTGGCCATGCTCGCCGGCATCGTGGCGCTCGGGACGGTGCCCGGTGGGTCTTTCCTGCTGTCCGAACTGGTGGGCAACGCGAGCGCCGGCGTGCTGGGGGCGGGCGCCCAGCCGGCGCTGGTGCCGACGGCGGCGGTGCTGGTCCTGCTGGGCGCGGTCACCAAGTCGGCGCAGGTACCGTTCCACTTCTGGCTGCCCGCGGCAATGGCGGCCCCGACCCCGGTCTCGGCCTACCTGCATGCCGCCGCGATGGTGAAGGCCGGCATCTACCTGGTCGCCCGGCTGGCTCCCGGCTTCTCGTCCTTCCCGGTCTGGCAGCCGGTGGTTCTCGCGGTAGGGCTGACCACGATGATCGTCGGCGGTTACCGATCGCTGCGGCAGTACGACCTCAAGTTGCTGTTGGCTTTCGGCACAGTCTCGCAGCTCGGTTTCGTGATGGTGTTGGTCGGCTACGGCGACCGGGGCGTGGCGCTGGCCGGATTGGCGATGCTGGCCGCGCACGCCATGTTCAAGGCCGCCCTGTTCTTGGTGGTCGGTGCCATCGACCACGAATTCGGGACGCGCGATCTGCGCGAACTGTCCGGCCTGGCCCGAGCGTTGCCCGGGCTGACGGGGTTCGCCACGCTCGCGTTGGCGTCCATGGCGGGGCTGCCGCCGATGCTCGGCTACGTCGGCAAGGAGGCGGCGCTGCACGCGCTGGTCGAGCTGGGTGACTGGACGACCTTCACCGTGCTGGTCATCGGTTCGATGCTGACAGTCGCCTACTCGCTGCGGTTCTGGTGGGGGGCGTTCGCCGACAAGCGTGGCGTCGAACCGGTGCAGGCGCATCGGCTCGATCTTCGGCTGAGTGGCCCCATCGCGCTGCTCGGGCTGGGCGGGTTGGTGGCTGGCCTGATGCCCGGACGCCTGGCGGCGCTCCTCGCCCCGCATGCCGACGCCTACCCGGGCCACGCTGGGCATTTGACCTTGTGGAGCGGTTTCGGTCTGCCGTTGGCCGCCACCTTGCTGATCTTCACGGTGGGCACCCTGCTCTTCGTCCGGCGCCGGCAGGTCAGCCGCGCCCAGGCGCGGTTCCGGTTCCCGAGTGCCGACAATGCCTACCGAGGGGTCCTCCGCGCGGTCAACAACGTGTCCGCAGACCTGACCGCGGTGGTGCAGACCGGCTCGTTGCCGAGCTTCCTGTCGGTGATGCTGCTCACCACTGTTGCTGCCGCCGGGCTGGTGATCGTCACCGGCGTCACGCCGCAGCTGTCGCCGCTGCGGTTGTGGGACTCCCCGGCACAGGCCGTGATCGTGGTGCTCTCGTGCGTCGCGGGCGTCTTGATCGTGCGATCCCGACGCCGGATGAAGGCCGTCCTGATCATGGCCTTCGTGGGTTACTCCACTTCGCTGCTGTTCGCGTTGCAGGGCGCCCCCGATCTGGCGCTGACCCAGGCGTTGGTCGAGACCGTCACCCTGGTGCTCTTCGTGCTGGTGCTGCGCAGGCTGCCACCGTTCTTCTCGAACCGGCCGTACGTGTCGTCCAGGGTGCGCCGGGTGGTGGTCGGGGCGGTGGTCGGCGCCGCAGTTGCCATGCTCGCCTGGATCGCCGCCTCCGCGCGCGTCCACCCGCCGGTGACGGTTGACTATCCGTCGGAGGTGTTGATCTTCGGCTACGGACGCAACATCGTCAACGTCACCCTCGTCGACACCCGTGCCTGGGACACCTTGGGCGAGATTTCGGTGTTGCTGGCGGCCGCTACGGGGGTCGCGTCCCTGATCTTCATCCGGGAACGCGCGAGCATCCCCGACCTGCAGCGGGCCTTCCAGCTGGCGGTGCCGAACAAACCGGTCTGGGGCAGCCGCCGCCTCGAGGGGCGCACGCAGGCCGAACAGCTGGTGGCGCGTGGCAGGCTACGCCCCAGTCGCGAACCGCTGCGTCCCGACCGTCGCGGGCGGGTCTGGCTGGCCGGGGTGGCCACCCTGGCCCCGGTCCGCAGATCGCTGGTCTTCGAGATCGGCGCCCGGATGGTCTTCCACCCGATCATGATCTTCTCGCTCTTCCTGCTCTTCTCCGGCCACAACAACCCCGGCGGTGGTTTCGCCGGTGGCATGCTGGCCGGCATCGCCCTGATCGTCAGGTACCTCGCCGGTGGACGCTACGAGCTGGCCCTGGCCACCCGGATCCGGCCGGGCGCCATCCTCGGCATCGGCATGACATTGGCCACCACCGCGGCCCTGGCCCCGATCCCGTTCGGCGGGACGGTCTTGCAGACCACCGTCTTCGACCTGGTGCTGCCGGTCTTCAACGAGGTGCACCTGGCCACCGCGCTCTTCTTCGACGTGGGCGTCTACCTGATCGTCATCGGCCTGGTGCTCGACATCTTGAGTTCGCTGGGCGCCGAGGTCGATCGGCAGGCCGAGGCCGAGGGCACCTCCCCGCCCGATCTCGCCCACGACGAGCAGACCGACGCTGAAACTGCCCTGGCCGGGGGGGTGACGCGATGATCGACGTGTCACCCTCGCTCGCACTGCTGGTACTGGTGGGCGTAATGGTCGGCTGCGGCACCGTGCTCGTCCTGGAACGCTCCCTCAGCCGAATAGTGATCGGGGCGAGCCTGATCACCTACGGCGTCAACGTGATGGTGCTGATGGCCGGCGGTCGGGCCGGCGGGCCGCCCATCATCGGTCAAACCGAGGTGGCGGACATGGCCGACCCCCTGCCGCAGGCCATGGTGCTGACCGCCATCGTCATCGGATTGGCGCTCACCGCCTTCATGCTGACGATGGCCTACCGCACCTGGCAGCTCAACGGCAACGACGAGGTGCAGGACGACCGGGAGGACCGTCGTATCGCGCTGGCCGCCGCCCGTGACGCGGTCGCCGAACGTGTCACCGACGACTCGGGGGCCACCCTCGATGAGCAGGCGGCCATCGTCTTCGACGAGACTGAGGACATGCCGGCCATCGACGTGCCCGACGTCAAGCCGGAACGTGACCAGCCACCCAGGGGAGGCCCCCAGTGAACCCCGACGATTGGACGTGGGTGCTCGGCATCCCGGTGCTGGTGCCGTTCGCGGGGGCCGCGTTCACCTTGTTGCTGGCCCGGGCGCCCGCGGCGCAGCGCGTCGTCTCGCTGGTCGCCCTCACGATCGTCCTGCTGGACGCCGTGTTCATCGGCTTCTTGAGCCTGCGGGGCCCCCTCATCTTGGACGTGGGGGGCTGGGCAGCCCCGGTCGGCATCACGCTGGTTGCCGACCGGTTGAGTGCCCTGATGTTGATGGTCTCGGTCTTCGTGACGCTGTGCGTGCTGGTCTACTCCTTCACTCAAGACCTGGCCGAGAACCAGCGGTTGCCGATCGCGGTCTTCCAGCCGACCTTCTTGATCTTGTCGGCGGGGGTCTCCAATGCCTTCCTCACCGGTGACCTGTTCAACCTCTACGTCGGCTTCGAGATCCTGCTGGTGGCCAGCTTCGTGCTGATCACGCTGGGCAGCACCCGTGAGCGCATCAGATCGGGCACCGTCTACGTGATCGTCTCGGTGGTGAGCTCGACGATCTTCCTGATCGCGCTCGCGATGGTCTATGCGGCGCTGGGCACCGTGAACATGGCGCAGATCGCGATCCGGGCGTCCGAGATCGACCAGGGCACCGCGCAACTGATCCAGGTGATGCTCTTCGTGGCGTTCGGGGTGAAAGCCGCGATCTTCCCGTTGCACGCCTGGCTGCCCGACTCGTATCCGACCGCCCCGGCGCCGGTCACTGCGGTCTTCGCCGGCTTGCTGACCAAGGTGGGCATCTACGCCATCATCCGGACGCAGACCACGCTGTTCTCCAACTCGAACCTGAACGGGGTACTGCAGGTCTTCGGTCTGGTCACCATGATCGTCGGCATCATGGGGGCGGTGGCCCAAGACGACATCAAGCGGCTGCTTTCGTTCACGCTGGTCTCGCACATCGGTTTCATGCTGTGGGGGGTGGGCATCGGTACCCTGGAGGGCCTGACTGCCGCAATCTTCTACACCGCGCACCACATCATCGTGCAGACCGCGCTCTTCTTGGTCTCCGGCCTGATGGAACGCGTCGGTGGATCGACGTCCCTTGTCAGACTGGGGTCGCTGCTGAAGACTTGGCCACTGCTGGGGGTGCTCTTCCTGATCCCGGCCTTCAATCTCGCCGGCATCCCACCGATGTCCGGCTTCCTCGGCAAGCTGGGGCTGATCGAGGCGTCTGCGGCGGTCGGGCGTCCGCTCGATTGGGCACTGGTCGCCGGCGGCCTGCTCACCTCGCTGTTGACGCTGTACGCGCTGCTGCGGGCCTGGAGCATGGCGTTCTGGCAGCCGAGCGAGGACGACGAGGTCGGCAAGCCGCAGGTGCCGTGGACGATGACCGGGGCGACCATCGCGCTGGTCGCCGCCTCACTCGGGTTGACGTTGTTCGCCGGACCGATCTACTCCTATGCCCGCGGCGGCGCGATCGAGTTGCGCGCGCAGGCGCCCTACGTGGTGGCGGTGCTCCCCGACGCCGAACGCGGCACCGGCCAATCACACACCGAAGCGGAGGAGGAGCAGGGGACCCCGACGACATCGTCGACCCCAGTGGTGCCGCCGTTGGGGACGCCCAGCCAGTCGCCCACCTCGTCGCCGACCCCCGGAGGTGCGCCATGATTGCCGGCACCGGCAAGGCGCTGTGGGACCGCAGCGCTTCCCCGCTGAGCATCGTCCTGCTGACTACGATGTGGGTGCTGCTGTGGGGCGACCTGAGCTGGGGCAACGTGGTGGCGGGTTTCCTGCTGGCGGCCCTGGTCACCTGGCTGCTGCCCGTGCCGCGCGGGCCCCGGCGGCGGCTGACGGTACGCCCGATTGCGTTCGTGCGGTTGGCGGTGCTGTTCATCTATGACGTCTTCGTCGCGGCCTTCCAGATCGTGCGAGTGATCCTGGCCGGGCGGACCCCTCGGGAGGCGATCATCCGCGTCCAGACCCTGGCCCATTCGGACGGTTTCCTGGCCGCCACCGCCGGGTTGACCGCGCTGGTCCCAGGTTCGATCGTGATTGATGCGCATCGGCTGACCGGCACGCTCTACGTCCACGTCTTCGACGTTGGCGAAGGGCAGCAGGCGCTGGACGAGGCACACGAGCGGGTGATCATCCAGGAGGAACGCATCCTGCGCGCGCTGGCCACCGCCGAGGAACTGAAGGACGCCGGGTATCGGCCGGGCGGATCCATGAAGGCCGGCCGGTTGACCGAGGCCGAAATGGCAGCGCACCGGGCCAGCGTGCTGGCCAAGCGGGGAATCCACGAGGACGGGGGGCCGGCATGATCTACGTCCTGTACGCCTGCCTGGCCGCCATCCTGGTGGCGATGGGGTTGGTGCTGGTCCGGCTGGAGCGTGGCCCGGCGAACCTGGACCGCGCGGTGGCCCTGGACGTCATCACGTCGGCGTCGGTCGGCATCCTGGTGATCTTGATGGCGCTCACCGGACGCATCGACCTGCTGCCATTGCTGGTGGTTTTCACGTCGGTGGGTTTCATCAGCAGCACCACCATCGCCAGGTTCTCCCCGGCCGAGTCGATCACCGAGCGGCACATCCTCACACCGGAGGAGGCCGCCCGCACCGAGGTGCCCGAATTCCAGGACACCGACGCCCCAGTGCATCCCGATGCTGACGAGATCATCGGCACCCAGCCCGCCGGCGGTGAGGGCCGATGATCGAGTGGCTGCAGGTGGTTGGGGTGGCCTTCATTGCGCTCGGCGCCTTCCTGACCCTGGTGACCGCAATCGGCATGCATCGGTTGCACAGTCTGTTCGCGCGGATGCATGCGTCCACCAAGCCGCAGGTGCTGGGTGTGATCGTGATGTGCGCAGGGCTGGCCTGCGTGATGCAGAAGCCTCGGGTTTCGTACACGCTGCTGCTGGTCGTGATCATGCAGCTGGTGGTCGCACCGATCTCCGCGCACATGCTGGGGCGTGCGGTCTACCGGCTCAAACAACTCGACCCTGACGTGATCGTGCTGGACGAGTATGCCGAAGACCTGGCGCGCGCCGAACGCCACCTCCGCGAGGTCGGTGAAACCGAAGGCGTGGCCAGCGGCGACCCGCTGCCGCCACCCACCTAGCACGCCCGCCGCAACCCAGCCCCACCTCGACGCGGGCCTGCCGCGCACCGTCAGCTGGTGGGCGGGCGGCGGGTGCGGATCAGCGGTGAAAGTCCGGCTGCACGGGCGGGGGCGTCGGCGTCCCCGCAGGCCGCCAGCCAATTGCCGAGCATCTGGTAGCCGCCCTCGGTGAGCACCGATTCCGGATGAAACTGCACCGCCTCGATCGGCAACCTACGATGGCGCACCGCCATGATCGTCCCCGACTCGGTACGGGCGCTGACCTCCAGCTCGTCCGGCAGCGTGCCGGGATCGATCGCCAGCGAGTGGTAGCGCGTCGCCGTGATCGGGTTCGGCAGGCCGGCGAAGACGCCGCGTCCGTCGTGGTGGACGGGCGAGGTCTTACCATGCAGCAGTTCGGGCGCGCGTCCGACCACTGCACCGTAAGCCACACCGATCGCCTGCAAGCCCAGGCAGATGCCGAAGACGGGCACGCGTCCGCCGAACCGGCGCACCAGATCGATGCTGACTCCGGCGTCCTCGGGCGTCCCCGGGCCGGGCGACAACAGGACCCCGTCGTAGGCGCCGCCCCAGTCGTCGGACGAGAAACGCTCGTCGTCGTTGCGCCAGACGTCGACCTCGGCCCCGATCTGGGCGAGGTAGTGGACGACGTTGTAGACGAACGAGTCGTAGTTGTCGACGACGAGGATGCGTACCATGAGCCCAATTATGTCCCGCGTCAGCGGACGCTGGTCGCCTGCTGGGGCAGCGGACCGGTGTAGGCGGGCATCGTCGTCTGGTCAACCCGCTGCTGCTCGTAGCCGAGCTGGTAGGCCTGCGCGTACTGACGATAGATCTGTACGTCTGTGTCGGACGCCAGCCCTGCTTCGAGCGAGGCCGGGTCGCCGATCGCGGTGATCACATAAGGGGGCGCGTAGGCGGTGCCGTGCAGGACGACGGTGTTGCCGACGCACTTGACGGCAGTGGTGGAGACCACTCGCTGGCCTTGGATCGTCATCGCCTCGGCGCCCGCAGTCCAAAGCGCGTTCACCACATTCTGGATGTCCTGCTCGTGGACGACCAGCAGGTCGCCGCTCACCCCAGGCGGGGTGACGTCGACCGGTGCGTCGGTAAGGGTCACCCGGACCGCTGGCCCCTTGACCGCCGCCAGCCCGGCCGTCCGCGAGGCCAGCTCCTGGCCGGGGTCGGAACTGGCCGGCGCTGCGCCCTGGGCGGCGGTGAGGCGGTCGGTCTCGGCGCGCAGGTCGGCGGCCCGCTGCGAAAGCTCCTGATTGCGTGCCTCGGCTTCGGCGACCAGTTGGGCGACATCGCTGGTGCGGTCGGGACGCAGGTCGCTGCCCTGCGCGGTGATGGCGGTGGCGCCGATCAGGACGCCGGCCAGCATCCCGACGAACAGTGTGCTCAGGCGAACCTGCGGGCGGGTCGACTTGCGCCGCCCGGAGCCGTCCACTTCGCCTGCCATGGGCCCAGACTACCTGTCCGTCAGCCGGGTCGACTTGGGTGGTCGGCGGGCTGGCGGCCATACTGGTGCGGTGGCCGGACGAGCCACCCAAGCCGATCAGGAGCAGACGCAGTGCCGCAATCGAAGGTTCGCAAGGAGTCCGCCGAGAAGAAGGTCGCCAAGAACAAGGCGAAGGCGAAGGCCGAGCAGGCGAAGACCCAGGCGCGGATCGCCGCAGGGACGCGCGACTGGGTACCGTGGGTCTTCATCCCGGTCGGACTGCTGGGTGTGCTGTGGCTGCTGGTCTTCTACGTGGCAGGCAATCAGGTGCCCGTCTTCCGTGATCTGCAGAGCTGGAATTACCTGATCGGCATCGGCTTGATCGCCAGCTCCTTCGTCATCGCGACCTTCTGGAAGTAGCCGCTCAGCCGCCCTCAGAGGTCGGGGGGGCGCTGCTCGAGGTTGCGGGTGTGGACGCCGACGGGCTTGCGGAGTGCTGCAGAGTGCCCACCCACAGCACGATCGGCACGGTCTTGTCATGGGTTTCGCCGGCCGACGGTGATTGTTCAACCACTCGGCCCACCAGCGCCGTGTCGTCGACGTCCCGCTGCTCGACCCTCGGCGTGCTGGTGAAGCCGGCCGCCACCAGCCGTTCCTGCGCTTGCGCCAGACTGACATGCTCACTTGCCAGGTCTGGCACCACGGCTCGGCCCTGTGCCACATAGAGCACGATCGGGGTGCTGCGGGTCACCTGCTCTCCAGCGGTCGGTGAGGTGCGGATCACCTGCCCTTCCCGGGCCGAGGCGGGCTCCTCACCCACGTTGGCCGTTTGGATGGTGACATCGGTGAAGCCAGCCGCGGTCAGTGTGCTGCGCGCGGTGGTGCCGTCCTGGCCCACCAGGTCGCCCGGCATCCGGGTCATCCCGGACGCGACATACAGCGTGACCTGCTCGTTCGTCGCGACCTGGGTGCCCTCGGCGGGGTCGACCCGGACGACCTCACCCTCCCGGGCGTCCAGGCTGTCGAGTCCGGCCGGAGCGGGGAGCGGATCGATCTTGGTGAAGCCGGCCTCCCGCAGCAGGGCGACGGCCTCGCTCTGCAGCATGCCGACAAGCCCGGCCGGTATCTGGGAGACCGGCGGTCCCGCATTGACGGTGAGGGTGACCGTGCTGCCCACCAGCACCGAGGCGTTGCCCTCCGGGTTCTGCCGGATGACGGTACCTTTGCCTTCCGCGGGCCCAGCCACCTGCTCGACCTTCGGTGTGAGCTGCGCCCCTGTGATGAGTTCGACGGCGGCCTCCTCCTGGAAGCCGATCACGGCGGGCACCGCCACCTCGTTGTTCGACGGATTGCCCACCAGCCGCCAGGTGAACAGGCCGAGCGCACCGATCAGGAGCACCAACAAGCCGATGAGCATCACGGTCGCCGGAGAGACTCCGCGCTTGTGCGGTGGCTCCTCCTCTTCGGTGTAGAAGGTGTCTTCGGCCGCTGCTTGGTCGAGTTCCTCCTGCACGGGTAGCGCCCGAGTCGGCCCGGCACTGCTGGCCGGGGTGGCATCGTCGACTGGGACGACCGCTGGTAGGTGTGCGGTGACAGGCTGGTCGTTCAGCAGCCGCCAACAGTCGTCGCGCATCGCCTTGGCGGATTGGTAGCGATCGTCGGGGCTCTTGGCGAGCGCCTTCATCGTGATCGCGTCCATCTCGGGGGTGATGTCGGCGTCCAGCTGGCTGGGGGGGATCGGCATCTCACGCACATGTTGATAGGCGACGCTCACCGGCGAATCGCCCAGGAACGGGGGACGCCCGGTCAGCAGCTCGTAGAGCAGGCAACCGGCCGAATAGATGTCGGAGCGGGCGTCCACGGGCTCGCCGCGCGCCTGTTCGGGTGAAAGGTATTGCGCGGTGCCTATCACTGCGGCGGTCTGCGTCATGGTGGCGGAGGTGTCGGACACTGCGCGCGCAATGCCGAAGTCCATCACCTTGACAGCCCCGGCAGGGGTGATCATCACGTTTGCCGGCTTGATGTCGCGGTGCACGATGTCGTGCTTGTGCGAGCTGCTGAGCGCCTCCAGCACACCTATGGTGTATTCGAAGGCCTTCGCCGGCTCAAGTGCTCGGCCCTGCCGCAGGATCTCGCGCAGCGTGTGGCCCTCGACCAGTTCCATCACGATGTAGGGCACCGAGATGCCAGACGCCGGGTCGACCTTCTCGCCGGTGTCGTAGACGCTGACGATGTTCGGGTGGTTCAGGCCGGCGGCCGACTGTGCCTCGCGCTGGAAACGCGCCTGAAAGGTGCTGTCGGTGGCCAGGTCGACCCGCAAACGCTTGATCGCGACCAGGCGGTCGAGGCGCAGATCGCGGGCGCGCCAGACCTCAGCCATCCCGCCACGCCCGATGACCGCCTCAAGCTCGTAGCGGCCACCCAGGACGATCGGCCCGTCGGTCATCTCGAGGCTCCTTTCGAGCAGGCTGGGACGATGCCTGCCGAACAGACTCTCATGAGACTGCCTCCATGACCGCCCGGGCCACCGGCGTCGCCGTGCCGGCGGCATCGGTGGCGAGGTAGACAGCCACCGCAACGTTCTTCTCCGCGGCGAACCCGGCGAACCAGGAGTGGGACGCTGCACCCGGCGTCGTCTCGGCGGTGCCGGTCTTGCCGCCGACCGTCAGACCCGAGATCTGGGCTTGGGTGCCGGTGCCGCGCTGCACCACGTGCGTCATCATCTCTTGCAGCGTCGCCGCGTTCGCCGGTGTCATCGCCTGGTTGACCACGGTCGGCTGGTGGCTGCTCATCACCCGCTGGTTGTTGTTGCGAACCTCTGACACCACGTAGGGCTCCATCACGGTGCCGTCGTTGGCGATGGCGCCGGCCACCACCGCCATCTGTAGCGGGGTCGCAGCGACCTCGAACTGGCCGATGGCACTCATCGCGAGCTGCGCCTGGTCGGGGTCGGCCGGGAAGGTGCTGACCGCCGACGCCATGTCGCCCCCGAACGCGGAATCGAAGCCGAACGCCTGGGCCTGCTCACGGATGACATCATCGCCGAGGGCGAGGCCGACATTGGCGAACGTGGTGTTGCACGACAGGGTCAAGGCGTTATCCAGTGACTGCTGGGTGTTGCCGCAGGCGGCCAGGTTCGGCAGCGTGATCGTGGTGCCGGGCAGCGGCAACGCCTGGGGGGTGTCGATCATGGTCTGCGGGGTGTAGCCGTGGTTGAGCGCCGCCGCCGCCACGACCAACTTGAAGACCGATCCCGGGGCGAAGATTTCCTTCGTCGCCCGATCGTTCATCGGCTCGGTAGGGTCGGCGGTCAACTGGGCCCACGCGTCTTGGGTCGCCGGGAAATCGAGGGACGCCAGCGTCGAGGGGTCGTAGCTCGGTCTGCTGACCCACGCCAGTACCGCTCCGGTGGTGTAGTCGATCGCCACCACGGCCCCGTCGCGGTCTCCGAGGGCGTCCCAGGCCGCCTGCTGGGCGTGCGGCTGGATGGTCGTCTGGACTTGGCCGCCCTGAGCGGTACGCCCCGACAACGTGTCCACGATCCGCTGGGTGAACTGCGAGTCGGCCTGCCCGACCAGTTCGGCGTTGTACAGCGACTCGAGCCCGCTGCGTCCGAAGATGTAGGAGTAGTAGCCGGTGACCGGCGCGTACAGCGGCCCGTCCAGGTATTGCCGTTGGTTGGCGTAGGGACGCGTCCCGGTCTCGACACTGGAGGCGACGGGGGTGTTCGCGGCCAGGATCGGCCCCCTGGGGGCGCCGAACTGCTCGTCCTGAACACGGGTATTGCGTGGATCGTTGGTGAGTTCGTCGGTCCGAATCCAGTAGCCGGCGGTGGCGTTGACCAACAAAGCGAGGAACATCAGGATGGTCACGACCGCCACCCCACGGATCGACTTGTTCATGAGCCGGCACCACCCTGGGCTTGGATCACCGATGTCTCGTCCTCGGACAGGTTCGCGTCGACCGAGCCGACAGTGGTGGCCGGCCGCCTCGCCTGGTGGCTGATCACCATAAGCATCGCGACGATCATCCAGTTGGCCACCAGCGAACTGCCGCCCTGGCTCATGAAGGGGGTGGTCAGGCCGGTCAGCGGCAGCAGCCGGGTGACACCGCCGATGATCGAGAAGACCTGCAGCGCGAAGACGAAGCTGAACCCGGCAGCCAGCAGCTTGCCGAAGATCACGGTCGACGTCAGGGCCACCCGAAGCCCCCGCGCCACCATCAGCAGGTAGACAATGATGATTGCCATCAGGCCGACCAGACCGAGCTCCTCGGCGATCGCGGCCGAGATGAAGTCGGAGCTGGCCACCGGTGTCAGCCCCGGACGACCCATCCCCCAGCCACGGCCGAACAACCCACCCCATGCCATGCCGAACTGGGCGGTGATGATCTGGTAGTTGCGGTCGTAGTCGCTGAACGGGTCGAGCCAGCTGGAGATCCGGGTGGCGACGTGCGGGGCGACCTGGCCGATCAGCAGAGCTGCGGCGGCGAAGGCGCCCACCCCGATCACCACCCAACGGACCTGGCTGGTGGCGACGAACAGCATCATCACGAACAAGCCGAAGAAGAGCATCGAGGTGCCCAGGTCGTTCTGGAAGACCAGCACCAGCAGGGCCGCGGCCCACATCACCCCGATCGGGACGAGGTCGCGCATCCGCGGCAGGTGGAAACCCAAGACGCGGCGTCCGGCCAGCTGCAGCAGGTCGCGGTTCGCGGTGAGATAGGACGCGAAGGCGAGCGTCAACACGATCTTGGCGATCTCGGCGGGCTGGAACGAGTAGCCGAAGACCTCGATCCAGATCTGCGAGCCGTTCTCGACATTGCGCGGCGAGGCCAGGCCCGGCACCAACGGCAGCAGCAGCAGCACCATGCCCACCAGGAAGAGCACGTAAGGAAAGCCCTCGAGGACGCGGTAGTCGCGCAGGTAGATAAGGATCAGCGCGAACAGGCCGACCCCCAGTACGGTCCAGACCAGCTGCATGGTGACCGCGTCCATGGGTGGCTCGAAACCGATGTCGATGCGGTGGATCATCGCCAGCCCCAACCCGTTCAGGGCCAGCACACAGGGCAGGATCACCGGGTCTGCGTAGGCGCATTTGACCCGGACGACCAGGTGCGCGCCGATGCACAGGGCAAGCCAACCCACGCAGATCAGCACCGAGGTGACGGTGAGGGTGTCACCGCGGTTCAGGTGCGTGGTCAGGTAGCCGCCGATGCCGAACAAACTGGCCAACAGGCACAGCCCGAGTTCGGCGTTGCGCTGTTTGCGGTAGACCACTACCGGCAGGGCTTCGGGCGTGGCCATCATCCGCAAGCCTCCAGGTCTGGACGAGGGGTGGCCGTTCCGGACGGGGTGACGGTCGGCGACGACGACGTGCCGGTCACCCCGGGGCTGACGCCGGGGCTGGCCGAACTGCCCGGCGAAGCCGGGGTGGCGCCGGCGGTCGGGGCGGGGGTACCGGCCGCCCGCTCGGCGATGCAGCGTTCGGCCATTCGTCCCAGCTCGGAGAGCGACTGGTGGGCCTCTTCGAGCGAGCCGTATTGCAGGTCTTGGCTTTCCACCCGGCTGGCGTAGTAGGGCGGCAGATCGGCGACCTGGATGCTGCTCGTCTCGACCTTGCTCCACAGGCCGCGTCCCAGGATCTGCTCCGGGAGGCCCCGGTAGATCGCCACGCGCTTTTCGTCCGGGCCGATGAAGTACTGCGTCTGGACGTATCTGCGGACGCCCCAGAAACCGACCAGCGTCACCACCAGCAGAGCCAGCACAGTGAGCAGCACCGGCAGGAGGCGACGCCGACGCGAGGGCAGATGCGGGCTGTACCGGATGGTCTCGAACTGGTCGGGGTCGATCAAGCCCGCCGGTGGGTTGTCGACGGACCCCGCTGCCGCCAGTGCCACGGCATCGATCGGCAGGCGCGAGGTGTCCTCACGCCAATCGGCGTCATCGGAGCGTGGCCGGCCGGCCCGCGGGATCTTCACGGTCTGGGCGGCACCGAGGACTCGCGGGGTGGCCGCCTCCAGTTCGTCATCATGCTCGACGACGTCGGCGAGCACCAAGGTGATGTTGTCGAGCCCGCCGCCGGCGCGCGCGGCTTTGGTGAGCGCAGCGACGGCGGCATCCAGGTCGCTGGTTGAGGCGACCAATTCGGCGATGACGTCGTCGTCGATCATGCCGGACAGGCCGTCGGAGCAGAACAGGAGGCGGTCACCGAGTTCGGCGTCCACCAGTTGGTAGTCGGGGAGGTGGGTTGGCTGGCCGTTCAGCACCTTCAGCAGCAGCGAGCGGTGCGGGTGCTCGGCGGCCTCGGCTGGGGTGATCTTGCCTTCGTCCACCAGCGACTGCACCCAGGAGTGGTCGTGGGTGAGTTGACGGAACTCGCCGTCCCGCAGCAGGTAACCGCGGGAGTCGCCGATGTGGGCGATGCCATATTGGCTGCCCGAAAACATCAGGCCGCAGACCGTGGTGCCCATGCCCTCCAGCGAGCGATCGCTGACGACCAGGTCGGCCAGCGCGTCGTTCGCCTTGGTCAGTGCACCGCCGAGAGCTTCCAGCATCTGCTCGCCGGCGAGTCGTTCGCCCGGCGCTTCGGGACGGTTCAGCGCATCGACGCGTCGCAGTTCCCGGACCGCAACCGCACTGGCGAGGTCGCCGGCGGCGGCGCCGCCCATGCCGTCGGCCACCGCGATCATCGTTGGCGAGACGTAGGCCGAATCTTGGTTGTTGCTTCGGACCAACCCGATCTCGGAATGCGCCGCGACCTTCAGCGAGAGCGCCATGAATCAGGCCTCCAGCTGCATCTGCGAACGCCCGATGCGGATCACGTCTCCAACGTTGATGCGGGTGGGCTGGCTGATCTGCTGGCCGTTGACGTAGGTGCCGTT
>CALMKG010000527.1 GCA_937867175.1 uncultured Propionibacterium sp.
TCTTCTCACCCAAGGCAGTGCTGAGGCCGCTGATGGCGCACCTGTCGATCGACGAATCGTTCGCCACCGCGATGGCCCAGGACGACGATCGTGAGCGCCGGCTCGGTTTCTGGTCTGCCGGGATCGGGGTCTTCGTGCTGTGGAACCTGTGCACGTTCCTCGGCGCCTGGGCGGGCGACGCCATGGGCGATCCTCGCGTTTGGGGATTGGACGGCGCGGCGGTCGCCGCCTTCCTGGGTCTGCTGTGGCCCCGGCTGCGCAACCGGGACGCGGCCGCGCTGGCGGTGGCCTGCGCGTTGGTGAGCGTGCTGGCGGTGCCCTTCGCCCCGCCCGGTCTGCCGCTGCTGCTTGCCGGACTGGTCGCCGTCTTGCTGCACGGGCGGCGAGGGAGCAGACAGGAGGTGCATCGGTGAACCTGTGGGGCTGGATCCTGATCGCCAGCCTGGTGGCCTTTCTCACCAAGCTGGTGGGCTACCTGGTGCCGCACTCGCTGCTCGAGTCCGAAGGCTTCCAACGGATCAGCCGTGCGATGACCATCGGCCTGCTTGCAGCGTTGGTGGCGACGAATGCGTTCGCGTCCGGGCAGTCGCTGGCCCTCGACGCCCGCGCCCTGTCGCTGGTGGCAGCCGGTCTCGCCCTCTGGTTCCGGGCCCCCTTCCTGTTGGTAGTCATCATCGGTGCGGCGGCAGCGGCGCTGGGTCGGCTCGCCGGCCTGCCGTGAACCGGCATCACGTTGGACCACACCGCCTGAGACGGGCACGGCAATCAGCACGACAAGGTCGGACGCGCCCGGAAGACGGATCGAGTCGGCCCTCGAACCAACCAGCCTCTAGCATGGGCGAATGACCCAGCCGACCCAGGACACCGCCGTACACGTCCGGGCGCTCGAGACCGTCTTGCGACTCGAGGCCGAGGACCACGAGACTGCTGCCGCGCTGCGGGCGCAATGGTCGCGGTGCCTGGCCAGCAACGAGGGATCGGACACCGACATCGTGATCCCGGTGTCCGGAACTGCCGGCCCGCTGCCGGAGACGTTCGGCTACGCGCTCGCCTCGCAAGTGACGGCGCATGCGATTGAGGCGCTTGCCGGTAGGGCCTTGATGTTCCACTCGGCCGGCCTGTCTGATGACACCGGCCAGGTGGTGGCGCTGGTCGCGCCGTCGGGTTCTGGCAAGACGACCGCTGCGCGCGAGCTGGCCAGCGACGGCTGGGGATACGTCACCGACGAGACCGTGGTCGTGGACGACGACCGACGCGTGCTCGCCTACCCGAAGCCGCTTTCGGTCGTCATCGACCGAGACCGGCCGGCGCACAAGACCCAACACAGCCCGGACGAACTCGGCCTCGGAAGTTGCCCAGACGAACTCACGCTGGTGAGAATCGCGATCCTGGACCGCGTGCTGGACGTCCCCACTCCACCGTCCTTGGCTTGGGTTCCCATGCTGGACGGGATCATGGAGTTGATCCCGCAGATGTCGGCGTTGCCCAGCCTTGGCCGACCCCTGCAACGGCTGTGCCGGCTGCTGGACACCTGTGGGCTCGCGCGGTTGACCTACTCGGACGCCAAGGCGATCGGACCTGTGCTGCGCGGGCTGATCGAGGCTCCGCTGCCCAAGTTGGACTGGGCGCCACTGCCGGTCTGCGTCCTGCCTGCTGACGTCGATGGCCGCTTCACCCAGGCCGAGGTGCGCGACGCGGTTCGCGTCGATGACGAGGCGCTGTTCATGGTTGACCGGACCCCGGTTCGCCTCAGCGGGTTGGGCCTGACGCTGTGGGAGGGCTGTGCGACCGGTGCCTCCGGGGACGAACTGCTACAGGCTGCGATTGCCGCCCATGGCTCGCATCCGGAGGCTTCGGAACTGGTGTCGGCGATCCTCGACGAGATGGTGGATGCGGGTGTACTGCAGGCGGGCAGCGCCTCCTAGCCCGCTCCAAGGCAGACGTTCATCGGCGAGGTCGAGGGCTTGCGTTGGCTTCAATTGCCTCTTAATCTGAGGTCAGCACCGAGCAGCCGCCGGTGTCTTGCCGAGGGAAAGGAGGTTCGAATGGGGCTCTTGGACGACATGAAGGCCGCCGCCAACGCCCATGAGGACCACGTCGAGCAGGCAATTGACAAGGTCGGAGACCTTGTTGATCAGAAGACCGAGGGCAAGTACGCCGCCCAGGTGGACCAGGCTCAGGACTTCCTCAAGGACAAGATCGGTGAAGCGGAGCCTCGCCAGTAGGGTGAGGCGCAACGCGAGCGGCCAAGCCGTCAAAGACAAGCCAGCTGGGGGTCGGTCAATATGACCGGCCCCCAGTTCGCGTCTTGAGTCGCTCACGTTCCTCCCGGCTGGGGCGAGTCTCAGATCCGTAATAGGGTGAAGCATGACCGCCGTCAAGGTCGATCTGAGCCAGTTGGACGATCCCGGATGCCGGCGTCCGCTGTTGGTCAGGCGCGGCGCCGTCGCCACCAGCCAACCGTTGGCTGCCGCGGTCGGTCTCCGCGTCCTGCAAGACGGTGGATCTGCGGTGGACGCAGCCATCGCCACAGCGGCCTGCCTGACCGTGGTGGAGCCATGCTCGACTGGTCTGGGTTCCGATGCGTTCGCGCTGGTCTGGGACAACGGAGTTCTGCACGGGCTGAACGGTTCCGGACGCTCCCCCGCTGCATTGAGCGCTGAGGCACTGCGCGGTCGTGGCCTCCGATCGGTGCCATACCGAGGCTGGGAAGCGGTGACCGTCCCCGGAGCGGTCCAGGCGTGGGCCGACCTGCATGCGCGGTTCGGACGACTGGACTTCGCGGATCTGCTGGAGCCTGCCGCCCAATACGCCGACGAGGGGTTCCTGGTTTCGCCGGTGGTGGCCGCGGCCTGGCAGCGAAGCGCCGATGAAGTACAACCCGGGCTGCGCGACGCGGCCCATGCCGAGTGGGGGCACTCGTTCACCATCTCGGGTCGCTCCCCCCGGGCAGGTGAGCTCTGGCGACAGCCGGAGCAGGCGGTTACCCTGCGCGCACTGGCCGCCTCCGGCGGTCGCGACCTCTATGGGGGCCGGCTGGCCGCGCAACTCGTCCGACACGCCGAGGCCACCGGCGGCTACTTAACTCTGGACGACTTGGCCAGGCATCGCTCGACGTGGGTGGCACCCATCTCGGCGTCCTATCGTGGCCATCAGGTCTGGGAGCTGCCGCCAAACGGCCAAGGGATCGCTGCCCTAATGGCCTTGGGCATCCTTGACGGGGCAGACCTAGCCCCAGATCCGCAGAACGTCGACTGGTGGCACACCCAGATCGAGGCGATGAAACTCGCCTTGACCGATACCCACGCCTTCGGTGCCGACCCCGAGATGGCCGAGGTGCCGGTGGCCGCCATGCTGAGCGCCGAGAACCTTGCCCGTCTCCGGGCCTTGATCAGACCCCGGGCTCGGCAGCCAGTGCCCGGCGAACCGTCCGGTTCCCATACTGTGCTGCTGGTGACCGCCGACAACGACGGCCAACTGGTGAGCTTCATCCAGTCGAACTACGACGGCTTCGGGTCACACATTGTGGTACCGAACACCGGGATCGCGCTACAGAACCGGGGGGCCGGCTTCAGTCTGCAATCGGGCCATCCCAACGAGTTGGCGGCTCGGAAGCGGCCGTTCCACACCATCATCCCGGCATTCCTGACCCGCGACGGCGAACCCATCGGACCGTTCGGCGTGACGGGCGCCCACATGCAGCCGCAAGGCCACGTGCAGGTGATCAGCCACACCCTCGACCAAGGAGACGACCCTCAGACCGCGCTCGGTCGTGCGCGCTGGTTCTGGCGACAAGGCCGCGAGGTGCTGCTGGAGCCTACGGTGCCGCAGTACATCGCCGATGGACTGGCCGCTCGCGGGCACCAAGTCGGTTACGGCGACCGGTCGTGGGAGTTCGGGCGCGGCCAAGCCATTTGGCGGCTGGACGACGGCTACGTCGTCGGCAGCGAGCCCCGGGCGGACAGCCACGCGATGGGCTGGTGAATCCGCAGGCTTGCTGGCCTGGTTACAGCACTTTGCCGAAGAAGTCGCGGGTGCGCGCCTGCTGCGGGTTGCTGATCACCTGGGACGCAGTGCCGCGCTCGACCACCACTCCGTCGTCCATGAAGACCACCTGGTCGGCGACCTCGCGGGCGAAACCGACCTCGTGGGTCACCACGATCATGGTCATGCCGCTGGCCGCCAGCTGGCGCATGACCCCGAGGACCTCCCCGACCAGTTCCGGGTCGAGCGCGGAGGTTGGCTCGTCGAACAACATCAACTCGGGGTCCATCGCCAACGCGCGTGCGATCGCGACGCGCTGCTGCTGGCCGCCCGACAGCTGAGCCGGGTAGTGGCCGGCGCGATCGCTCATGCCGACGCGTGCGAGCTGGTCGCGTGCGCGCTGCTCCGCGTCCTTCTTCGACAGCCGCTTGACCTGCCGTGGCGCCTCCATCACGTTCTGCAGAGCCGTCATGTGCGGGAACAGGTTGAATCGCTGGAAGACCATGCCGATCCGGGAGCGCTGACGGGAGACGTCGGCGTCCTTGAGCCGGTGCAGAACGGTTCGGCCGTCCTTGTCCTCTTCGCGCAGCCCCATCAGTTCGCCGTCGACATAGAGCCGCCCGGCGCTGATCTGCTCCATCTCATTGATGCAGCGGATCAGGGTGGACTTGCCGGAGCCGGACGGCCCGAGCACGACACAGACCTCGCCTCGCTGGACGACCAGGTCGATGCCCTTGAGCACATGGAGATCGCCGAAGAACTTGTGGACGCCGCGAACAGCTACCATCGGTGGAGCGGGGTTGCCCGTCTGGCTGCTCATGGGGTTACATCCAGACCCGGATCGGATGGCACGGTGCCGGCGGCCAGGATCGCCTGCTGACGACGGGACATGCCACGTACTCGGCGTCCCCTGGCCTGTTCGCCGTCGAAGCCACGGCCGTAGTAGGCCTCCAGATACCGTTGCCCGACCATCAGGATCGAGGTGATCAACAGGTACCAGATCGCTGCCACGATCAACAGCGGCACCGGCAGGAAGGTGCGGTTGCCGATGGCGTTGGTGACAAACGTCAGTTCGAGCATGAACGGCACCGCCAGCACCAGCGACGTGGTTTTCAGCATTGAGATGGTCTCGTTGCCGGTCGGCGGCACGATCACCCGCATCGCCTGCGGGATTATGATGCGTCGCAGAACGGTGCCGCGCTCCATGCCCAGCGCCGTCGCCGCCTCCCATTGCCCCTTGTCGACCGAGTTCAGCCCGGCCCGGACGATCTCGGACAGGTAGGCGCCCTCGTTCAATCCCAAGCCGAGCAACGCCGCGACCAAGGCAGTGAAGATCAGTTTGGAGTCGATAGAGAAGAACATCACGTTGGTGAACGGGATGCCGACGCTGATCCGCCGATAGAGGATCGTGATAAGACCCCAGAAGACCAACTGGGTGTAGACGGGGGTGCCGCGGAAGAACCAGATATAGGCCCACGCCACCCCCCGCAGGATCGGGTTGGTGCCCATCCGCATGATGGCGATGGTCAGGGCCAGCACGATGCCGATTACCATCGCGCCTGCGGTCAGCGTCAGCGTCCAGCCCACACCCGACAACACCCGGGGGTCGAAGAGGTACTCGCGCACCGTCTGCCAGCGGTATTCCGGGTTGCTGATCAGCGAGTCGATCAGGCCGAGGCCGAGCACCGCGACGATGACGGCCCCGACCCAGACGCCGGGCCGGGGTACCGGCTTCGCCTTGATCAGATCGGGTGTGGGCTCTGGTGTCACCGGGACTAGACCTTGGGGTTGAGCTCGGCGGTGTCGAGGGCAGCAGACTCGTCCACACCCCAGGAGGTGAGGATGCGGGTCCAGATGCCTTGGTCCATCAGGTACTGCATGGCCTGCTGTACAGCCTTGGTGAGTTCGGCGTCGCTCTGGGCGACGACGATGCCTTGGGGTGCCGCGTCGAGGACTCCCCCGACGACCTCCATCTGGCCGTTGGTCTGGGCGGACGCGTAGTCGGCGACGGTCGAGTCGGCGTAGTAGGCGATCGCCTTGCCGCCGATCACGTTGGTGGTGACGTCGGCCTGTGTGCCGTAGCTGAGCACGTCGATGGCCTGCTTCCCGTCGGCCTTGCACTGTTCCGACTTGGCGGCGAGGTCCTCCTCCTGCCAAGTGCCGGTCTGCACAGCAATGGTCTGGCCGCACACGGACTCCGGGTCGAAGCCCTCTGGGTTGCCGGTCCGCACCGCGTAGGAGGAGCCCACCATGATGTAGGAGATCATGTTGTAGCTGGCCATCCGCTCGTTGGTGATGGTGAACGACGAGATGCCGACATCGTACTTGGTGCCGATGCCGGGCAACAGTGAGGCGAACTCCGCGGCGCTGGTCTCAGTCTCCAGACCGAGCACCCGGCCCAGGGCCTTGCTCATGTCGACGTCGTAGCCGATCGCGGTCTGCAGGTCTTCAGCGCGAAACTCGGCGGGCGGATAATCGATCGCGGCGCCCACCACGAAGGTGCCCCGCTCGGCCACGGCCGCAGGCAGCAGTGCGGCGATCTCGTCCACCTTCTTGATGCCCGAGACGTCGTAGCTGCGGTCGGCGCTGACCGCACCATTCTGGGGTTCGGTGGCACTGGAACCAGCATCCCCGCAACTGGTCAGGGTGAGTGCGGTCAACAGGCACGCGGCCAGGATTCGACGCATGAGCATTCCTCTCGGTTCTTGATCAAGCCAGATTCTAAGGCAGCCCGGCGCTGGCGGTCGAACCGCCTCACTTGGTGGGAGAGTGCTACTCAGGCGCGTTTCACCGCCCAGCCACCAAGGCCGCGGCCGCCCACGCTCCATCAGCGTCGGCGTTGATCACCATGCCTAGGCTGGCACCATGAGCAGCCAAGATGTCGAAGTCAGTCGCGACCCCGAGCAGAACCGCTACGAACTCCACGTGGACGGCAGACTGGCGGGCCGGGCCGAGTACCTGTTGAGCAATGGGCTGATCACCTTCACCCACACCGAGGTGGATCCAACCTTCGAGGGGCGCGGTTTCGCCTCGAAGCTGGTCCAATACGCGTTGGACGACGTCCGGGACGCCGGAGACCGAAAGGTGCTGGCGGTTTGCCCCTACGTGAAGCAGTGGATCCGGCGTCACAAGGACTACTTGAACCTGCTGTACGACGCCGCGGAATAGGGCCCCCAGTAGTTGCTCTTCGCCCGGCCGCCAGACACCTGCTGCTCGCCAGCAGTCGGGGTTGACGAATCTTGCATACCCGAATGCGCCGTCCACTGGTGAGGACTCTCGCGAGACGTGGCGGAATGCGCAGTGACCAGACTGCACACTCCGCCACGACCCGCAAGGGGGCAATCAGCTACAGCCGCTGGTCGCCCCGCAACCCTCGCAGACGTAGCAACTGCCGGACGGCCGCATCTTCGTCCCACATGTCATGCACAACGGGGCGTCCACGGCCAGCCCGGTGAGCGCCTCCATCAGTTCACTAGTGGTTTGCGGCTGCGCGTCGATCAGGCTCGGCTGAAGCGGACCGGCCTGGTCAACCCGCAGGTTGTCGCCCGCGTCGTTCTTCAACTGCTGCGACTCCGGCATCTGGGCCTCGTCCTCCTCGGACAGGTAGCTGCCGGTCTCGACGTAACGGGCCCGCTCAGCAGCGGTGAAGATGCCCAGCTCGGAACGCTCGTCGAAGCTCAGGTAGTCCAGCGCCAGACGGCGGAAGATGTAGTCCATGATCGACTGCGCGATCCGGATGTCCGGATCGTCGGTCATGCCCGCCGGTTCGAACTTCAGGTTGGTGAACTTCTGCACGAAGCTCTCCAGCGGCACCCCGTACTGCAGGCCGATCGAGACCGCGATCGAGAAGGCGTCCATCACCCCGGACAAGGTCGAACCTTGCTTGCCGAGCTTCAGGAAGACCTCGCCCAGGCGTCCGTTGTCGTAGGCGCCCGAAGTCATGTAGCCCTCGGCGCCTCCAACGGAGAAGCTGGTGGTCCGCCCCGAACGTGACTTCGGTAGCCGCTCGCGGCGCGGGCGGTACTCGATGCGCACCTCCCGGGCAGGCGCCGCCGCGGCCTCCTTGGCCTTCTCAGTCTTCGTCTTGGCGGCTGACAGCGGCTGGCCGACCTTGCAATTGTCGCGATAGACGGCGATCGCCTTCAACCCGAGGCGCCAGCCCTCCATGTAGACGTGGGCGATGTCGTCCACAGTCGCCGTCTCCGGCAGGTTGACGGTCTTGCTGATCGCGCCCGACAGGAACGGCTGCACAGCGGCCATCATCCTTACGTGTCCCATCGGCTTGATGGCTCGCACCCCCATGGCAGTGTCGAAGACCTCGTAGTGTTCCGGCTTCAGTCCAGGCGCATCCACCACGTTGCCGTGCTCGCGGATGTGTTCGATGATCGCCTCAATCTGCTCCGGCTGGTAGCCGAGGTTCTTTAGCGCCTGGGGGACCGTGAGGTTGACGATCTGCATCGACCCGCCACCGACCAACTTCTTGAACTTGACCAGCGAGAAGTCCGGCTCGATACCAGTGGTGTCGCAGTCCATCATGAAACCGATGGTCCCCGTGGGGGCGAGCAGCGAGGCCTGGGCGTTTCGGAAGCCGTTGCGCTGGCCGAGCGCAATCACCTGGCGCCATTCGCCCGCCGCCGCACGGCGAACATCTGCGTCCACCACGTTCAGGGTGCGCAGGTTGTCGTTGGCGGACTGGTGCTTGCGCATCACCCGCTGGTGCGCGTCGGCGTTGCGGGCGTATCCGGCGTAGGTGCCGACCACGGCCGCAAGTTCCGCGCTGCGCCGGTAGGCGGCGGCGGTCATCAACGAGGTGATGGCAGCGGCCAGCGAACGTCCGCCTTCGGAGTCATAGCCCTTGCCCAGGGCCATCAGCAGCGCGCCGAGGTTCGCGTAGCCGATCCCCAGTTGGCGGTAGTCGCGGGTCGTCTGCGCGATCGGGTCGGTCGGGAAGTCGGCGAAGGTGATCGAGATATCCATGGCTGTAATGACGAACTCGACCGCCTTGATGAACCGCTGCACGTCGAAGGAGTCATCGGAGCGCAGGAACTTCAGCAGGTTCAAGCTGGCCAGGTTGCACGACGAATTGTCCAGGCTCATGTACTCCGAGCAAGGGTTGGACGCGGTGATGCGCCCCGACTCGGGGTTGGTGTGCCAGTCGTTGATCGTGTCGTCGTACTGCAATCCGGGATCGGCGCACTCCCAGGCAGCCTTCGCGATCTTGTTGAACAGTTCGCGGGCGTCCACCTCTTCGATGACCTCGCCGGTCATCCGCGCACGCAGCCCGAACTGGCCGCCGTCCAAGACGGCCTGCATGAACTCGTCACTGACCCGCACCGAGTTGTTCGCGTTCTGGTATTGCACCGAGGTGATGTCCTTGCCGCCCAGGTCCATGTCGAAGCCGGCGTCACGCAGCGCACGGATCTTGTTCTCCTCGCGCGCCTTGGTCTCGATGAACTCCTCGATGTCGGGATGGTCGATGTCGAGCACCACCATCTTGGCCGCCCGGCGGGTGGCCCCGCCTGACTTGATGGTGCCCGCCGAAGCGTCCGCTCCGCGCATGAAGCTGACCGGGCCGGACGCGGTGCCACCCGAGCTGCGCAGCAATTCTTTCGACGAACGGATCTTCGACAGATTCAGCCCGGCGCCCGAACCGCCCTTGAAGATCATGCCTTCCTCGCGGTACCAGTTCAGGATCGACTCCATGGAGTCGTCTACCGAGAGGATGAAGCAGGCGCTGACTTGCTGCGGCGCGGCCGTCCCCACGTTGAACCAGACTGGCGAGTTGAAGCTGAAGTGCTGGTTCAACAGCAGCCACGTGAGCTCATGGGCGAAGATGTCGGCATCCTGCTCGGACGCGAAGTAGGCGTTGTCGAGTCCGGCCTGACGGTACTTCCCGACGACCCGGTCGATGAGGGTCTTCAGGCTCGCCTCACGCTGCGGGGAGCCGAGTGCACCACGGAAGTACTTGGTGGTGACGATAGTGGAGGCGTTGAGGCTCCAGAAGTCGGGGAACTCCACGCCGCGCTGCTCGAAGACCTTCTCGCCTGTCTTCCAGTTGGTCTGGACCACGTCCCGCAGCTCCCATGCGACCTCGTCGTAGGGGTGCACGCCCTCGGTGGTGAAGACGCGCTCGACGGTCAGGCCATGCCTGGTGCCGTTGTCGACGGCGGGCGCGTGGTCATGGATCGTATCGGTCACGGTGCTCTCCTACTGGTTCATTTGTCGGTGATTGGGGACGATTGGGTCGTTGTCTGGTTCCGTGATCAGGTCACAGTGCCAGCGCGGGCTGACAGTTCTGTTCAGCGCTCAGGTCTGGTCCGTCGTCGCGGCCTTCCACCGACTGGGTTGCTGAGGGGCGCATTCGGGCGATCTCATCAAGGAAGTCGTCGGCGCTGTCGTAGTGCTTGTAGACCGATGCGAACCGCAGGTAGGCAACCGGATCCAGTTCACTGAGCGGGCCGAGGATCGCGACCCCAATGTCCTCGGTCGCCACCTCCGCCTGACCGGACGCGCGGAGCGCCTCCTCTACCCGCTGGCCGAGTCTGGCCAGTTGGGCTTCGGTGACCGGCCGTCCCTTGCAGGCCTTCCGCACTCCGGTGATCACCTTGTCCCGGTTGAATGGTTCGATGACGCCAGATCGCTTGACCACCACCAGCTGGGTCTGCTC
>CALMKG010000528.1 GCA_937867175.1 uncultured Propionibacterium sp.
AAGCGCACTGACTTCGCTCTCGCTGCCTGAGCAGTGACCGAAGGGTCAGCCCGGATGTAGCCTTCCGTCCGGTTCCTGGCCTAATCAAGGAGGCTTGCTGATCAGCTCCAGCTCGGAGGGCTGATCGGGACTCAAACCGGGCTGGGCCTGTCTGCAACATGCTGACGTGAGTGCAGGGGCCAAGCAGAACGATCTGTCAGCTGCACCCGGAGAATGTCTGGTCCGCCTCGTCAGGACGCGGGTTCAATTCCCGCCACCTCCACCTGAGGTTGAGGTCACTTTCGTGGCCTGAGACTCAGCCGGCACCCCGATCACAGAGACGGCGCTCGCCCACAGGGGCTGGCGCCGTTCCTCGTGTTTTGCCCGGGGGAATCCCGGGGATTTTCCCCCGGTGCGTCCGTGTGTCGCCCTCGTCGATCGTGCCGGTCCGAATCGTTTCAACGAGCCACAATTGCCACTATCTGGGCGTGAGTAGCCAAGATGTTGCCAATACGGGCTTGGATCGGGACCGCGTGGCGCGTTATGGTGAGCGGGTCGCATTCTGGGGGGAGCGCATCGGTGAACAGAGTTCCGGTTGGTATACGTAGAGCGACGGTCATGGGTTGGGATGCCTTGTCTTGGTGTCTGGCCTTCGGCTTGCTCGTCTTGCTTCGCTACGACTTGGCGTTGTCAGATCCGCAGTGGTTGGCCGCGCTGTCGTACACCGGGGTTGCCATCCTGCTGACATTGGTTGGCGGGAGCGTCTTCCATCTCTACCTGGGACGCTCGCGGGTGGGCAGCTACTCCGAGGCGAGCTCACTGGCCTTCATGACGCTGGCGATCACGGTCGTCCTTGGCGTCGCCTTCATGTTTGTGCCGAAGTTTCCGCGCGGTGTCGCGCTCGTCCTGCCCGCGTTGGCGCTGTTGTTCATGGGCGCCGGGCGGTGGCTGATGCGCAGCCTGGCGCGCCGGGTGTTGTACCCGAAGAACCAGCAGCAGTCGCAGGACGCGTCCAAGCCGGTCGCCCTGGTCTACGGCGCCGGGGATGATGGCCATGATGTCGCCCGGTTGGTCGATCATGCTGCCGAACCGCCTTACCGCATCGCTGGGTTCATTGACGATGACCCGGACAAGAAGCACCGTCGGATCCGGTCCTACCGTGTGCTTGGCCAAGGGGGTGACCTTCGCCGGGTCGCGGAGGAGCAACACGTCGATTTGGTCATCCTGGCGATCAGCGCCGCCAGCCGAGAGTTGATGGATCGCGTGGCGGAGGATTGCCGCGTGGCCGGCGCCAAGTTCGTGACTGTGCCCCCGGTCCGGGAACGGATCGACGGTCGCGTCCGTTTGGAGAAGCTGCGTGAGTTCAACGTCGCCGATCTGCTGGGACGCCGTCCCATCCACACCGACATCCGTGGCATCGCCGGCTACGTAACCGGAAAGGTCGTCCTCGTCACCGGCGCGGGGGGCTCGATCGGCTCCGAGTTGGCGCGGCAGGTCCATCAGCTGAGTCCGCGCAAGCTGATCGTCCTTGACCGCGACGAGTCGGCGCTGCACGCGCTGCAGTTGTCCATTCGCGGTGACGGCCTGCTGAGCACCGACGACACCGTACTGTGCGATATTCGTGACCGTGATGCCCTGCAAAGGGTCTTCGAACACCACCGACCCCAGGTCGTTTTCCACGCCGCGGCGCTCAAGCACCTGCCGATGCTCGAGCGGTTCCCGGTGGAGGGCTGGAAGACCAACGTGCTGGGCACACTGAACGTCCTTGAGGCGTCACGTTCGATCGGCGTCGAGACCCTGGTGAACATCTCGACCGACAAGGCAGCCGACCCCACCAGCGTGCTGGGTCAATCGAAGCGGCTGGCCGAGCGGCTCACTTCGTGGTTCGCCGAGGACTCGGGAGTCCGTTACCTTTCGGTGCGGTTCGGCAACGTGCTGGGTTCGCGTGGTTCGGTGCTCGACACGTTCCGGGCGCAGATCAGTCGCGGCGGCCCGATCACCGTCACCCATCCTGAGGTGACGCGCTACTTCATGACGATCCCTGAAGCGTGTGAGTTGGTCCTGCAAGCCGGGGCCATCGGCCAGCCGAGCGATGTGATGGTGCTCGACATGGGTCAGCCGATTCGCATCCTCGATGTGGCCCAGCGCCTGATCGACGAGTCACACCGCACCGACATTGAGATCAAGTTCACCGGCCTGCGGTCAGGCGAGAAACTCGACGAGGTGTTGTTCAGCGCACTGGAGAGCGGCCAGCCGAGCGCCCACCCGTTGATCAGCAAGGTGGCGGTGCCGGCGATTGATCCTTGGCAGTTGCGCGTCATCGATCTGCGTGACCAAGAAGGAATCAGCTCGGTGATGGCTGATCAGTTGCCGCCGGTCGTCATCACTGCGCAGAGTGCGGCGGCCGTGGTTGTTCGTCATCGGGTCGCGAATCGTGGCTGAGCGTATCTTTCTCTCCTCGCCCGACGTCACCGGGTTGGAGGAGCAGGCGGTTCTGCGTGCGATGCAGGGCGGCTGGATCGCACCT
>CALMKG010000529.1 GCA_937867175.1 uncultured Propionibacterium sp.
ACGCGCCGCACCTTGATCATCTCCGGCGCTGCGGCCGCCGTGGTGTTCGCCGCACTTCCGGCGCCCGCCCGTGCGCAGCCGATGCTTGAGCCCCCGCCGATCCATCCCCGCGACGACTGGGCGCAAGGTCTGCAAACAGTGGGTCCGCTGTCGGTGGAGGCACCTGAAGACGTCCGTTTCCTGCTCGTTCACCACTCAGCCACTCCGAACGGGGATTCTGCCGAGCAGATCCCGGCACGCATCCGAGGTTTCTTCAATTACCACACGAACGAGAAGGGCTGGCCCGATGTCGCCTACAACTTCTTCGTCGACCCCTATGGGGGTCTGTGGGAAGGCCGTCAGGGCAGCCTCGACGCGCCGGTGAAGGGAGACGCCACCGGAGGCTCACAGGGCTTCGCGCTCCTGATCTGCTTCATCGGCGACTTCGCCACCGAGCCGCCAACCCCCGAAGCGATGGACGCCGCCGCCTGCCTGCTGGCATGGTTGGCGTCCACCCACGGCATCGACATCGCCGAAGGGAGCACCGCCCACTTCGTCTCGCGGGGTTCGAATCTGTGGCCTGCCGGCGCCGAGGTCGTCACCGACACCATCGCGGGGCATCGAGACATGTCCCAGACCACCTGCCCCGGCGACGCGCTCTACCCGCTGGTCCGAGCGGAATTGGCGCCGGCCGCCCGGCAGTTGCTGGGCACACCACTCACCCCCACGCCGGCTCCCACGCCCGAATCGGCACCCGCACCGCAGCCGCCCACCAGCGCCGCGGCATCAACCCCGCCCCCGCCCAGCCCGACGCCACAGCCGCAACCCGTGCAGGCAGAACGCACCTGGGTGGTTCCAGCCACCATCGCCGGGGTTGTCGGGGTGGGTGCCGGCGTCACCGGTGCCCTGCTGGCGTCCCGCAACGGTGCCCCGCATTGATCAAGCTTCCCAACGCCACCCACCAGCCGGTCTGCCGGTAGTCTCTCGGGGTGCATCAGTTGATCCTGACGTTCTCCTGCAACGACACCTCCGGCATCGTGTATGCCGTCAGTGGTGCCATCGTCGGCTGTAGCGGAAACATCACCGAACTGCAGCAGTTCAGCTCCACAGACACCGGCCGCTTCTTTATGCGGGTAGAGATCGACCTGCCGACAGACCTGGTGCAGTTCACCAGCGCAATGCGCGACGTCGCGCGGCGGTTCGAGGCGCAATGGGAGGTGTCCGAAGCCCATCGGCGCGCCCGGGTCCTGCTACTGGTCAGCAAGGCCGGTGGACCATTGAATGATCTGCTCTTCCATCAGCGCTCTGGCGACCTGCCGGTCGAGATACCCCTCATCTTGTCGAACCACGAGACGTTGCGTCCGCTGGCCGACTTCTACGGCATCCCGTTCGGCTCGCAGGTGGTCCTGCCCGAGAACAAGCACGTCTTCGAGGAACGCATCCGTCGTTGCGTCGACGATTTCGACATCGACCTGGTGGTGCTGGCCCGGTACATGCAGATCCTGTCACCACAGCTTTGCGCAGATTTGGCAGGCCGGGTGATCAACATCCACCACAGCTTCCTGCCCGGTTTCAAGGGCGCCAACCCCTACCGGCAGGCGCACACGCGCGGGGTGAAGCTGATCGGCGCGACCGCGCACTTCGTGACTTCCGATCTGGACGAGGGCCCGATCATCGAGCAGAACGTGCATCGGGTGGATCACAGCCACAGCGTCGCTGAGCTCACCAGCATCGGCCAAGGCCTGGAGTCCGAGACGCTGACCGCAGCGGTCCGGCTCTTCGCCTCGCGGCGGATCTTCCTGGACGGTGTGCGCGCCGTCATCTTCAAGTGAGGTTGTCGGGCCGGCACCCGGGCTGGGTATCAACCCCGGCCCCCACGGCGCGACCCAGCTGGTTTAGCCTAGGTTCATAAGCTCAGAACCCAATATCGAGAAGAGGAATCCTTGTGAGCGAGACTCCCGTCAAGGTGGCCGTCACCGGCGCGGCCGGCCAGATCTGTTACAGCCTGCTCTTCCGGATCGCCAGCGGTTCGCTGCTGGGCGACCGTCCGATCGAGCTGCGGCTGCTAGAGATCACCCCCGCGCTCAAGGCGCTGGAAGGTGTGGTCATGGAACTGGAGGATGGCGCGTTCCCCAACCTGACCAACGTGGTGATCGGCGATGATCCCAAGAAGGTCTTCGAGGGTGCGAACCTCGCCATGCTCGTCGGCGCGATGCCCCGCAAGGCCGGCATGGAGCGCGGCGACCTGCTCAGTGCAAACGGCGCCATCTTCACCGCCCAGGGCCGGGCCCTCAACGATTCGGCCGCCGATGACGTGCGCATCCTGATCACCGGCAACCCCGCCAACACCAATGCCTTGATCGCGATGAGCAATGCCCCAGACATCCCGCGTGATCGCTTCAACGCGCTCACCCGGCTTGACCACAACCGCGCCAAGGCTCAGCTCGCCAAGAAGGTCGGGGTCGGCGTCGGCGAGATCACCAAGATGACGATCTGGGGCAACCACTCGTCCACCCAGTACCCCGACGTCTTCCATGCCAAGGTCAGCGGCCAGGACGCCGGCCCACTGGTCGACCAGGCCTGGGTTGAGAACACGTTCATCCCGCAGGTCGCCAAGCGCGGCGCGGCCATCATCGAGGCCCGCGGCGCCAGCTCGGCTGCTTCGGCGGCCAACGCCACCGTCGAGCACATGCGCGACTGGGTGCTCGGCACCCCCGAGGGTGACTGGGTTTCGATGGCGGTGCCGAGCGACGGCTCCTACGGCGTGCCTGAGGGCTTGATCAGTTCGTTCCCGTGTGTCGTGCGTGACGGCAAGTACGAGATCGTCCAGGGCCTGAGCATCGATGGCTTCAGCCAAGACCGAATCGACCGTTCGATCGCCGAGCTCCAGGACGAGCAACAGGCCGTCAAGGACTTGGGCCTGATCTGATCGATCTGACCGGACAGTAACCAGTCGGACAGGCTGAATCGTCCCCGGTGCGTCACTCGAACGTGCCGGGGACGACCATTCCCAGCACCACCACGCCCGTGCCCACACCCAAACCCAAGGCCACGTCGAAGATCTTGCTGCGCACCACGAGCAGGCCCGCCAACCGCTCCGGCAGCACCCAACGCAACAAACCCGCCAGCACCAACGAACCGCCAACCATGACCGAGCCACGTCGCCAGTGCCG
>CALMKG010000530.1 GCA_937867175.1 uncultured Propionibacterium sp.
GCCGTCCTCGAGCGGGATCTTCTTCGGCGGGAACCACAGGTCGCACTGCGCCGCATCACCCGGCAGCCACCTCAGCCGATCCGAGGGATCGACCGGCCGATGCTCAGGCCGCAGCCGGCGGACGTTGTCGCGGAACCACGTGATCGACCCGGTCCAGCCGACCCGCTCAGCGATCACCGTGGCTGGCATGTCCGGAGTCTTGGCCAGCAGCTGGAGCACCGCCGGTTCGAACGGCGTGAACGCCGTCGGCACCGCCGGCCGCTCGTACTTCGGCGGTCCGTCCGAGGCCAACGCCCGCGCCACCGTCGACCGCCCAACACTCAGGTCCCGTGCGACCTGACGCTGCGGAACACCGTCCGCCACCAGCCGCCGAATCAGAGCCCAATCCTCCACAGAGATCACCCATCCAATCTGTCTGGGTGGCCTCGTTTTCGACCGTCGCTATGGCCTCGTTTTCAAGCGTCGTCGACAGACGCCCTGGGGTGCCCCGAACGCTCAGTGGCGTCCGTCCGGGCCGAGCCGAGAGCGGAGGTCTGCGGACTCGTGGACAGATCGGCCGTTTGTGGTTCGCGTCCTTATGAACTTCACCGCCTCTAGAGGGGCGACCGCATAGATCTCCGCGTCATCGGGCTGCGCCGCCCATTCCTCCCAACCAACCCGCGACCAGATCGTTGCAGGCAGGATCACGAAGGAATCCCGCTCGGCGACCTCCTCTGCTGCTGTCGCTTGGTGCACCTCAACAACGAGACGACTAGCCTCGAGATTTCATCTGGCTGTGGGTGAGTACGGCGCGTAACGCACGGAAGTGCCTGTCTGGCGCGGGATTCTTGGCTTGTCGAAGGTCAAGATCCACCGCGCAGAGAGGCACTCCGTAGGTGAAGGCTAACTCGGTCCCGTCTGTCGTTCTTGATCCGGTCCGCGAGTCGCTGATCTCGTCCTCGGGGGCGTTGCTGCTCCGCGAGGCGATCGGGGTCGCGGGCCTGGACCGGGGGTTGTCGCGGGCGCTGTCGCCGTGGCGGTCGACGCGCGCTCAGCATGATCCGGGGAAGGTCCTGCTCGATGTTGCGGCTGCGGTCGCCCTGGGCGGTGACTGCTTGGCGGACATCGCCGCGGTCCGAGCGCAACCGATGGTGTTCGGATCGGTTGCCTCGGACCCGACAGTCTCACGGCTGTTCGCAGCCTTGGCCGGTGACGTCGATGGAGCGGTCGCCGCAATCCGGCAGGCACATGCCGATGCGCGTGCCGCGGTGTGGGCGCGTCGTCGACCGCTGCCCGGCACCGTGGGCCGTCGTAAGGGTGGCCAGGTGATCGTGGACCTCGACGCCACCTTGGTGACCGCGCACTCGGACAAGGAGGGCGCTGAGCCGACCTTCAAACGCGGCTACGGGTTCGCGCCGATGTGCGCGTTCGTCGACCACGGTGACCACGGCACCGGAGAGACCCTCGCGATCGACCTGCGGCCAGGGAAGGCCTCGCCGTGGAACAGCGCCGACCACATCGTCGCCCTGGACGCGGCCCTCGCGCAGCTTCCCGACCACGAGCGGGGCCAGGTGCTGGTGCGTGCCGACACCGGCGCCTGCTCCAAGGCGTTCTTGCACCGGATCACCGACGTCGGGCTGGAGTACTCCATCGGCTTCTCAGCCCGCGAAGGGGTGCAGGCCGCGATCCAGGCGATCCCGGAGCAGGCATGGCGCTCCGCGGTCGACGGTGACGGTGAGCCTCGCGACGGTGCCCAGGTCGCCGAGCTGACCGCGTGGATGCCGATCCCGATGAAGCCGACGCGCTCACCGGCCCGGTTCGGCCCCCAGCACTGGCCCGCCGGGATGCGCGTCATCGCCCGGCGCGAACGCCCGCACCCGGGCGCCCAGCTGCGGTTGACCGACCACAACGGCTGGCGGATCACCTGCTTCGCAACCAACACCCCCAAGTCCGCCGGCTGGCGACTGGCCGATCTGGAGGTCCGGCACCGGCAACGCGCCCGCTGCGAGGACCGCATCCGCGCGCTGAAGGACACCGGACTGCGGAACCTGCCCTTCGCAGGCTTCGCCCAGAACCGGATCTGGGTCGAGATCGTCGCGCTCGCCGCCGACCTGCTGACCTGGACCCAGACCCTCGCCTTCGACGAGACCGAGCCGGCCCGCCGCTGGGAACCCAAACGACTGCGTTTCCGGATCCTCACCGTCGCCGGGCGCATCATCCACACCGGCCGCCGAAGACGCCTCCGACTCCCCAGGGACTGGCCCTGGAACCGGCTCATCGACACCGGCTGGACCACGCTCCGCACCACCTGACGACCAAACCCCGACCCCCGCGATCAGGACCAGGAGAACCGGCGACACCAGCGCCGGCGATCAACCACGCCAGCGCACCGCCCCGCCCGCACCATCAAGGCCCGTCGGGCCGCCAGATGAAACATCGAGGCTAGCTGCCACTAGCGACCTTCGGCAGAGCAAGGCACCCGCCTTTCGGAACTCGTCCGCCGCATGCTCAATGGCGCACCAAGGCCGGCAAGGCGGATCTTGCTTCTCCGAGAACGTCACAGACGCTCCAACCTCTCGAACATACACGTGCCAGTGCCTTGCGTACTGCCAACTTCACGGCCAGGACCTCGTCCTTCAGGCGATCCCACGGCAAGAACATGAGTACGCGAGATCCAACGCTACTTATAAGTATGTAGACTCTCAAGTAGCAATCTAGAGACTGTTCATTCGTGGAAGGAGACCTGCAACGTGTCGTGGGTGACAACCTGCGTAACCACCGGACCCAGCGGGGCCTTTCACAGGAAGCATTCGCTGACCTCCTTGGCTATCACCGCACCTACGTGGGAGGCCTCGAGCGCGGCGAACGAAATCTGTCTCTGAGGTCGGTCGAACGCATCGCCCAAGCACTTGCAGTTGATCCGCTGAAGCTCCTCACTCCCAGTGGGAACTAGGAGGCGAGCTCACGCCCAGGGAGTCGGCCTGGCGATCCCTATAGGGCACTTAGCCTCGATCCACCGATCAGTTTGCTGACGGTCGCGTGAGTGTCGTCGGCCCGGGATGAGTGGCTGAGAGCGCGACGAGTTGCCGGACCTCGCAGTCCGGTGGTTCCACTCAAGTCCTTGGTTTGCGCAGCGGGGCTGCTGGGTGGTCAGTCCGCGTGGAGGGGTGGCGGGTCGCTGACGCTGTTGAACAGCGCCGTCCAGGCGGCCTCCCAGGGCCAGGCCGTCGGGAGGTGCAAAGTGATCCGGCGAGCCGAGGTCGCCACCCGTGCCGGCACGGTGATCAGTTTGCGGCGCAGGGTCGCGGTGGTCGCTCTCGCGAGGTCAGGTGCTGCGAGGGTGCCGGCGGCGCGGGTGAGGTTGAACGCGATGACTGCCAGCACCAGCCCGGCGGCGTTGGCGGTGAAGACGCCGGACGGCAGATGTGCCAGTGCGGAGTTCTTCAGGTCGGCGTGGACCTGTTCGATGACGGCGTGCCCACGGTGGGTTTTGTCGGCCGTGACCGTGTCGAGCACGTCGGGGTCGGCGGTGGTGAAGAAGGCGTGGAAGCGCCACACGTCGAACAGGGTGTCCTGGCCGGCGGCCTTGTTCTTCTCAGCGTTGAAGTCGGGGATCCGGCGCACCACCAGCCGCCCGGGAACTTGCTCAGACTTCTTTTGCGCCGCGAAGGCGGTGAAGTCGACCTCGGCAACCTCAGCACGTGAGATCCACTTCCCCGAGGTCTCGTCGAACACGGCATCGGTGTACTCGATCGTGGTCCACGCATCCTCGCCGATGCCGGTGATCGCAGCCTTGACCGCCTTGTCCATCCGGACCGTGACCGACACCTCGGCCCCACCGGCCAGTGCGGCGTGCACCGGTCCGCGTCCGTAGAACGCCGAGTCCATCCGCACCAAGACCGGCTGGGTCTTGGCGAGCAGCCGTCGGCTGGTCCTGACCGCGTCGCCGACCAGCCGCTTCGCCCCGCGTGGTGACCCCGTCGTCGAGCCCTTGCGGAGCCGTTGCGCGACGACCACCGGCGCGCTGGTGGCGGTCGCCAGCGCGGCGAGCAGTGCGTTGAGCCCACGGACACCGGAGTAGCCGAACCCCGCACCCTGTTTGGCGTGGCCATGGACCTCGATGATCGTGTCGTCGATATCGAGCAACGCGTACCCGCCCGCACTGGAGTTCTCGGCAGCGTCGGCCTCGCCCAACAGTCGGGTGAGTCCAGCTAGCGTGATCAAGAACCTCGAGGCAACCGCGTCGAGCTGGCGAACGTGACCGAAGGTGAACGCCCGCAAGAACGACCCAAGCGTCGAAGGGGCGTAGGCGCGGGCGAAGACCCGCCCCATCCCGCCGTGACGCAGCAGCGCCATGTCGTCGATCGAGTCCGCGCCGGCGACCATCCCGCCGACCAGCGAGGCGACCTTCAACCCCGCGTTCGCGCCCTTGTCGGTCGGGACCGTGAGGTGCTGATCGGCCAGGTCCCAAAGCCCTGCGGAGTCGGCAAGGGCAAGCACCGGGACCAGGCCACCGGACGACACGAGATTCGGATCGTCGAACGCCACCGACGTCCGACCAAGTGTGTGAGAGAGTCGCACCTACGAGATCTTGGTGCGCGTGGGCGTGGCGGTCCGTCTGGCCTCGCTGCCAGGTCGTTCCAGGTTGGTCGTTGCGCCGGTGTCGGCTGGGGCGGTCAGGTCCTCGGTGCGAGCGGTGGTCCGCAGACCCGGGCGAACAGGTCGCTCCAGGCGGTTTCCCAGGGCCAGTGCGCCGGGAGATGCAGGGTCATCCGGCGTGCGGAGGACGCGACCCGGGCGGGCACGGCGATGAGCTTGCGGCGGATGGTCGCGGTCGTGGCCTTGGCCAGGCTTGGGCCGGTGATGGTCGCGGCGGCGCGGGTCAGGTTGAACGCCATCACGGCCAGCACCAGCCAGGCGGCGTTGGCGGTGAACTTGCCCGAGGGCAGGTGCGCGAGCGCGGAGCTCTTGAGGTCGGCGTGGACCTGCTCGATGATCGCGTGACCGCGGTGGGTCTTGTCCGCGGATACGTTGTCGGCCACGCCCGGGTCGGTGGTGGTGAAGAAGGCGTGGAAGCGCCAGGTGTCGAACAGCGTCTCCTGACCATTCTGGGCGCCCGGGTTGAGGTCGGGGATCCGGCGGACCACGAGCCGGCCGGTGACCTGCTCGGACTTCTTCTTCGAGGTGAACGCGGTGAAGGGGATCTCGGCGACCT
>CALMKG010000531.1 GCA_937867175.1 uncultured Propionibacterium sp.
ATCAGATGACCCACAGATCAGACGGATCCGGCTGCCCGGGCGCGACAACCCGCAGCCCGGCGAACAGGTCGGACTCCGGGATCACGGTCGGGACCGCGCTGAACACCAGTTGCCAGTCCTCCGTCGGCCAGGCCTTCGCCTGGATCTCCAGCGGCACCGAGAACCAGCGGCCGTCGGGGTCGATCTGGGACGCGTGCGCACGCAGCGCGCCGTCCCTGATCTCGAAGTAGTCCGAGCACCGGACACGGGTGGTGATGCGATGCTCGTAGTGCCGGTCCTCCCAAGCGGCCAGCCTTTCGGTGTAGGGCGAGTCCATGCCCTGCTCGTGCAGCGCCAAATCGAGCGCTGCGTAGCGCAGCCGGTGGAAACCCATCTGGTAGTAGACCTTCGGCACACTCCACGCCGATCCCAGGTCGGGGCGGTAGGACGCATCCGCGGCCAATCGCAGCGCCTGCACGCTGACGCGGTGGCATTGGACGTGGTCGGGGTGGGGATACCCACCCTGCTCGTCATAGGTCGTCAACACGTGTGGACGCACCCTGCGAATCACCGCGACCAGCGGTTCGGCGGCCTGCACCGGAGCCATCAGCGCGAAGCAGCCGCTCGGCAGGTCAGGCAGCGGGTCACCCTCGGGCAGCCCCGAATCGACGAACCCCAGCGCGTAATGCTCGACACCCAAGATCTCTCGGGCCCGGGCCATCTCGGCCTGCCGGATCTCGGCCATGTTCTCCCACACTTCGGGACGATCCATCTTCGGGTTCAAGACCGAGCCACGTTCCCCACCGGTACAGGTGGCCACCGCCACCCGAACCCCTTCGGTCACGTACTTGGCGGTCGTGGCCGCGCCCTTGGAGGACTCGTCATCGGGATGGGCGTGCACGTGGAGGAGCCGTAGCTGCTCGCCGTCGGCCGCCTGCGCAGAGAAGGGAACGGACATGGTCACCATTTTGCCCAGCACCGACAAAGTGGTCGCAACTACGGGTCGGAGTGGGGGGTCTGCTCCACGGAGGCTAGAATGGTGCGATGGTTGAACAAGAGACGGTGTGGTTGACCCGGGACGCGTACGATCTGCTCTCGGCCGAACTGGACGACCTCAAGACTGTCGGCCGGCCGAAAGTGTCCGCCAAGATCGCCGCTGCCCGCGAAGAGGGCGACCTGTCCGAGAACGGCGGCTATCACGCCGCCCGCGAGGAACAAGGACAGATGGAGGGCCGCATCGCGCAATTGGCCGCGATACTGCGCACCGCGAAGGTCGGGCAGGCGCCCGCCAATCCCGACCAGGTGGGCGTTGGCACCCTGGTGACCGTGGCGTACTTCGGTGACGAGGACGACACTGAGGACTTCCTGCTCGGCTCCCGCGAGATGCTCGGCCTCGACACTGACATCGACACCCACGTCTTCAGCCCGCAGTCGCCTCTCGGCTCCGCCGTGCTCGGCGCCGCCAAGGGCGACACTGTCACCTACACAGCCCCCAACGGCAAGATCATCGAGGTCACCGTCGTCGAAGTCGCGCCCTTCAAGGCTTGATCGGCCGTCACTCTTGGACGCGGACCACCGCCCGTCCCATCACCACACTGATCTCGAGTTTGGCCGCCCCGTTCCCGACCACGTACTCATCGAGTTCACCGTAGGGTTCACCCGGCCAGCTGATGCGGCCGAGTTGGGTCTGCGAACGGATGGTCACGTTGGCCCCGCGGGTCAGGCGCACCGAGAGATTGCCCGATTCGACGCGAACGCGCGAGCGTCCTTCACTGATCGGGCCAGAGATGACGGCGCCGCCGGCCTGTACCAGGGCGTCGGCGACCTCGACGACTCCCTGAAGGTCCGCCGCCCCGGCGCTGACCCGGATCTTGCCCAGCCGTGGCACATCGATCGTGGTCAACCGGCTGCCGGTAACCTCCGCGTCCACGGGGATCGCCGGGTTCACCCGGACCACGAGTTCCTTGCCGAAACCGAGGATGCGCAGGTCCTCGACTGACCGGGGTGGCCGCACGACGCTGAAGCTGTCCAGGTTCAGACCCAACTCGCCCTCGGTGCTGACCTCCAAGGTGACGCCTTCACGCCGAAGGGTGTGGGGACCCTCGACCAGAATCGTGCCAACCTTCGGGTCACCAACCAGCCGAACGCGACGACCCACCGAACGCAGGACGAGCCGCTCGACACCCCGACTACCGGTTGACTTGGGCGGCGCCTGCTCCTCGTCGGGAGCTGCGTGGGGGTGCGGTGCGGCGGTCTCCGAGATCACACCGCTGGCGAGCTGTCCCAACCGCTGGAAAGCGCTGCGGGCGAAGTCGCCGGCGTCCTTCAGCACGTCACCGGCAACGTTGGCCATGTCGCCCATCTGGACGCTGAACATGACGTAGTCG
>CALMKG010000532.1 GCA_937867175.1 uncultured Propionibacterium sp.
TGATGATGCGGTCGACGGTCAGGCCGGCGATCTCGCCGGCCTCCTTGGTGGCCTGACGTTCGGCGTCGCCGAAGTACGCGGGCACGGTGATGACCGCATTGGTGATCGGTTCGCCGAGGTAAGCCTCGCCGTCGCGCTTCAGCTTCTGCAGCACGAAAGCGCTGATCTGCTGGGGATGATAAGTCTTGCCGTCGATCTGGCTGGTCCAGCTAGTACCCATATGACGCTTGACCGAGCGGATCGTCCGCTCAGGATTGGTGACCGCCTGACGCTTGGCGACCTCACCGGTCAGCACTTCGCCGTTCTTGGTGAACGCAACAACCGACGGGGTGGTGCGGGAGCCTTCGGCATTGGGGATGACCGTGGGCTCACCGCCTTCAAGAACCGCGATCACCGAGTTGGTGGTGCCGAGGTCGATGCCTACTGCGCGAGCCATCTTCTGTCTCCTTCTATTTCGTGCTTGGGACGCTCGAGTTCGTTCTGAGTTCAAGTCTGCGGAGCTCATTCGGGAGAGCAACGCGGCAGGTTGAGCCTAGCGCACTCATGGTCCAAAGTTGAGTCCACTTCACTCAACCATGACCGGCTCGGGGTTATTCCAGGGTTGGACGATAACCTCAACCGGTCACGCGGGCGCGTCGAAGGCACGAAACCGCTGGGCCTGGCCGCCCAGGGAGCCGGTGCCCGGAAGTGGCTGCCGGACGCGCATCGCAGCGGGTGAGAACCTCGCCGCCAGCCTCAGATGACCGGAGTCGGCAACTCTTGGCCGGCGAAGTGCGCCGTCAGATTGTCCCGGACCAGTTGACCCATCGCTTTGCGCGTCTCGATCGTGCCGCTGGCGTGGTGCGGCTGCAACAGCACGTTCGGCAGGGCCAGGAAACGTGGATTGAAGGCGGGCTCCCCCTCGAAGACGTCCAAGGCGGCAGACCCGAGCTTGCCGGTCTCCAAGGCCGCCAGCAGAGCCTCCTCGTCTACGTTCGCCGCCCGGCTGACGTTGATCAGCATGCCCTCGGGTCCGAGCGCCTCAATGACCTCGCGCCCGACGATATGCCTGGTCGCCGCCGACGCCGCCAAGGTCACGAAGAGGAAGTCGGACCGTTCGGCGAGTGCCACCGGGTCTGCGATGAACTCCCACTGGCCAGCATAGGGCTTGGCCGCGACATCGCTGTAGGCGATGTCCAGGTCGAATCCCGCCAGCCGCTTGGCGACCTCGAAGCCGATCCGGCCGAGCCCGAGCACGCCCGCCCGCTTGCCCCAAACCCGGCGCTGCAGCTGGTACAGGCCCTGGTTCGCCCAAGACCCGCTACGCGCCCACGCCTCTGCGCCGACCATGCCACGCGACTGCGCGAGCATCATCGCCACCCCCAAGTCGGCCACATCGCCGGTCAACACGTCTGGGGTGTTGGTGACGCGGATCCCTCGGGCCCGGCAGGCGTCCAGGTCGACCGCGTCATAGCCCACGCCGTAGACCGAGACGATCTCCAGGTTCGGGCAGGCCGCGATCATGGCGGCGTCGGCACCAAGCTCGCCCCGGGTGGCGATCCCGCGTATCTGCGGCCCGACCTCGGCCAAGAACGCCCCCTTGTCAGCTGCCTCGAAGTACCGGTGCACGGTGAAGGCCGCCTCCAGCGGCTCCTGATCCCACGCGGGGTACGGGCCAACCTGAAGAATATGGGGCGCTGCCATGGGAACTCCTCGCTGGATCTGGGCCGAACCGACACCAAAGTGAGCACCGATCAGTGCTGCCAAGATGCTACATCGAAGCGATCTCCGCCTGCGGCAGGCTGCGGCCCCCCGTCAGCCGATGTGGAAGTAGCGGCGCACCATCTCGTCCAACAGGCCCTTCTGCTCCAGCAGTTGGGTGCGCAGGCCAGGGTCGCCGTAACCCTGCAGCCTGGCCGCCCAGGAATCGATCAGCCCCGGCGGGAAGACGTCATCGGCTTCGTAACTTGCGCGCTGGTCGAGCAGCCGCTCGGCCGACTCGAAGCGTCAGGTGGGCAGCTGGTCCAGACCGGGGACCTTAGACGCGTCGCCCGGCACGTAGCGCTGTCGTGGCGCCGGTCGCCCTGCCCAACGACTGAAGTTCAGCATCTTCAGCCGCCCGTCGCCACCCAGGTAGCGCCGGTTCAGCATCTGGATGTTGTTGGCCTCGATGTAGACGATGATGTCGGACTTGGTGAAGTCGTCAGCCGGTTCGTCGAGCGCCCGGACCAGCTAGTTCGGGTTCAGTGCGACGGTGTCAGACTCCAGCACAATGCTTCCTCGGGCACGCAGGGCCTCGTCTTCGCACTGGCGCCCGGCAACTCCGTACCTGTCCCGGTCCCACCGCCGAAAAACGTGCACTGGTTCGATGAAAGGCCCGCAACACGCCGGAGCCCCGAACCGCTGCGCATGATTCGACGCGCCCGGCGAGTGTCCAAAGGATTGCGTCCCGGATTTCCGCCTGACAGGGTTAGCGCGTGACGACCACTTCGCGGCCGCAGATGACTACGCCCGAACGCATAGTCTTCGCGGCCGGCGACATCT
>CALMKG010000533.1 GCA_937867175.1 uncultured Propionibacterium sp.
TCCGCCGCAGCGAGCTACGTCAGATCGTCCCGCTGGCGGACTCGACGATCTACGAGCTGGAGCGCCGCGGGGAATTCCCCCAGCGGTTCTATCTCACCGCGCGCTGCGTGGTGTGGGACCTGGCCGAGGTGATGGCCTGGCTACAGAGCAGGCGGCAGGCTGGGAGCAACGGGGTGAAGAAGGCGCCGATGCCGGACTTTCGACGAAGGGCGCATCGGAGACCCGGTTAGTCGAGAGCGCTCCCGCCAAGGATGCGATCGAGCTGCTGGACCAACCTCTGGCCAGGGGCGTGGTTCTGCCTAGTTATTGAGCAATGACGGCCGAAGCAGCTAAACTGCGTCATCAATAGTCGAAATCCACCCACGAGCTTGGTCGGCTTGTGGCGTGAAGTGGCCTACTTGCCAAGAAAAGGAGTCGACCATGTCTACCTCCCCCTATCGGGGCGGGTCGAGCGTATCTGCTCGCTCCGTCACCCCCTCCCTCCAGCTTGCGAAGCTGGCTGAACTTCTCGCCAATGCGTTGCCCCCGACGCAGGATGCGCCGCAGACGGCCCTTCCGTTGGTGAGCGTTCGTGACGGGCAAGTTGTCGTCAACACCCGCGGCGTACTTGCCCGCCTGTTTCGCAACCCTGAGTTCGCCAAGCAGTTCGAGCCTGGCGACGGCAGCGGCTTCATTCGCGACATGGAACCCCCTCCGCGTGGGACCACAGCGCGCGTGGGCGGCCGCCTGCAGCATGGAACCGAAGCCGCAGCCGCGAAGAGTCTGGAGAAGCTCTACTCGGTCGTTTCCGACCTGGTGGATGAGGTGCTGAAGGGCGTTGCACCGGGGAGCTTGGCAATGGCCTCGATGGACGAGGCTTTGCAGCGAATGGCTGACTCGGTGAATGAACGCAAGCCCTCCGCCCCATCGACTGCTTCGCTGGTTCCGGTGGTGTTCGCTTCGAACGACCGACGAGCGGACGAACGTCTCAAGGACATCGGCAAGGTCCTCACGGCCATCGAGACGGTGGAGGGCCCCGACCGCCTAGAACTGCTCTGCCAGGGCATTGCCAACAAGCTCCGCAAGGAGGGCATGGAGGACGACGAGGTCGACGAGACGCTGGACGCCATCCGAGCTCAGCGCAACCGACCAGGCAGCCAGATTCGCGACTTCCTGGACTTTCTTGACGACGAAGCGCTGGCGCGCGTCCGGCTCCAGGTGACGATGGGCTTGATGGACGCCCTCAGCAGCCAGAGTACGAAGTCGGGGTTCAAGGCCTACGTGCGGCACGTCAAGGACTGCTTCGCCCGGTTTGCTGGCGTCAAGGGCGCGGCCCTCTTGCTGGACCCGAGCCTCATCTACGGGCAGCAGAACGTGTCGGACCTTGCAGAGCACCTCCGCAAGGCGTTGTTCTACTCGTGCCTGCCCGTGTGGGCCGAAGGCTCAGCGCAGCTATTCGAGACGCGCACCGAGCCCGCTCAGGGCGTGGCCACGCTTCGTGAGGTCTCCTACCGGTTCCGCGTCAATGGCAACAACCCGCAGACTGGGAAATCGGCGTTCGAGTCGCGGCTCGACCGCCTTCGGGAACGCCTGTTCGAGGGCGAGGAGAAAGACCTCTTCGTCCGACGCGACGTCGCCGAGCTCGTCTTCCTCTACCTGGTCATACCGGACACGATCGACCAGGTCGCTGGCTTGGATGTTGCGGAAGCGGCAAAGCGCATCGCCGAGCAGATCAAGAAGGACCCCGCAGCAACGTTACGGCACCTGCACAAGACGTTGGTTGCCAGAGCAAGCGTCGTGGAGGCAATTGCCAGCGAGCTCATCGACCTGCTGCGCAGCAAGGTCAACAAGGTCGTCGCACGTGCCAGCGACAACGCCGAGCGCTTCACGGTGTCCTTGCACCGCGGCATCGTGAACTGGGAAGCCGTCGACTCCATTGGTCAGAAGGCCGACGTCCTCGTCAAGGCTGAGCGCGGCGACGACTCCATTGCGTGGTTCGAGCACCTGACCATCTCGCAGGAGCCGGTCGTGGCTGGCAGCATCGCCTCCTACACGGTCAAGACGGAGCTGATGGAGCGTTCGCTAGCAGTTGCAGGCGACGCGCACGACGTCGTGATGAAGCGCGACATGGCGTATCCGGTCCTGCCGATTCGCTTCGTACCGTACCGGTGGCTGCGACAGGAACAGGAGTGGGTTGCCGACTTACCCCACGAGGAGTACTTCAAGACCGATGCGGGGATCGAGGTCCAGTACGACCTCGACATGCTCAAACTCAGCCGCGACCGGGACGAGAAGGAAAAAGCCCGGTCCGAGCAGCTGCGCGCTGCGAGCATCGTAGCCTTCGCATTGACGGTGTACGTCGTGCTCTGGGAGCTTCAGCGACGGGTCCGGGCCGAGAAGCCTGATGTCGCGCTGAGCATCGTGCGCCTGCAGCACACCGGACGAAAGCTGAAGCGAGAGGACGACGCCAAGGACCCGAACACGGTGGTCTATGCCGTGAGTCAGGCACTCGAAAGAGCGCTTGCCCGCGAAGGGGCTGTGAAGTTGCAGGGCCTGACGACTCAGGCCGACGCCGGCGGCAGCACCCGGAACCTGGAGTGGAAGCGCAAGGGCGCGCTGCACGCCTTGCTGGGCGGGCAGCCGTTGCAGTTCGCCCTAGAAGGGTCGCTCGACAAGGTGGCGTTGCTGACCTACGTCACCCGGCCGTGCGACTCCCACCCCGCGTATGCGGACGCCGACGGCTATCTCTTCGTGAGTCGAACCTATACGGCCGAACGGCAGGGGGACACGAGCATTCTGCGAGCGCAGCGGATGCGCTCACGTCTGGTAGAGAGCCGGCAGGAGTTCAAGAACCCCCAGCCCATCCTGGAAGAGATTGCCCGGCTGCGAGCCGACGGCTTCAAGCACGTCATGCTGCTGTCCCATCACTTCGGCAGTCGCCACATCGGTCGTGCGGCCGAGCGGCACGCACCGCACGGGACTCTCGAGTTTCTGGATGCGGCGATGAAGCGCTTCGATGACCTGCACCTCTACACCCTGCGTCGGGATGTATTTCCTGCGACCCGACTGCGCAAGCGCGAAGCCGGCGAGAGCGGCTTCGAGGTCGTGAACTTCAAGGACCACCAAGCGATGTACGCCTCGCTGTCGCAGGAAGTCCTGCGAAGCGTCGTACCCGTTTACACCTTTGCGACGCTCACCGTTGTCGGCGAGGAAAAGGAACGGCCGCAGTCCGGCTTCTGCACCTACTTCTACGAAGTCGAGCAGCGCATCTCGAACATCGAGGCGGCCAAGACCGCAGAGATGAACATCCTTGGCATCGGCCAGGCATCCGACGTCCGAAAGTCGCTCGTCAGCGTCCTGCGTGCCATTCACTTCATGGAGAGCGAGAAGCCGGCCGCGAAGTCCATGCTGCTGCCGGTCCTCGACCCCTTCGACTGGGCGAATCCGACCAAGACGACGCAAAGCGGCGAGATCGAAGTCATGAACCGCCGAGGCAGCCGCTCGGTGCTGCTGTCACTGCCGGCGGTATTGGCTCACGTCACCAAGGTGCTTCACAAAGAGGTCTCGTGATGGAGGCCGTCACCGAACCCGGCTTCCGGCAGCAGGCCGTGCTCTGGGGGCAAGCCTACGAGGTACTGGTCAAGCGCGGCGTCTTAGCCTGCCTGATTGAACAAGGCCTGGTGCCGCGCGACCGTCCCGGGCTGCGCCGCTGGAATGACACGAAGCTGCTCGAGGTTTCCCGACAGCTGTCCCGCGAGCTCGACATCATCGACCCGGCGGGCCGCGATGTCGTCAATGCCGCCGTGCGCCACCTGGCGATGACAGCGTATGGGGTCGGCTACACGGCGACGCGCGCCTACTTGAAGCAGGTCAAGTCCCACTTCAAGAATCCGGCCGACCTCAAGATCCGGGCTCTCTGGTGTCCGCTGACCTTGCCGGGGGAATCGACACTCGAGCAATCTGCGCGCGCCGAGACACGACAGGCTTTCTACGAGGAATTCGGGCTGAGCGGCCTCGTGGACTCCGACTGGTCACGCAAGGGGCAGCCCGCCAACTCGGACTTCACCCTGTGGCTCACCGGCCCGGACTCGCGAGACGACTACCTACTCGTCCAAGAGTACTCGTACAGCATGCCCCCACAGCTGCAAGACTTCCGAGCGCAAGGTGCCCATCTGGACGAGCTACTGCGGCATCGGCGCATCGTCGACTCGCGCAGCGTCTTCGCCCGCGTGACGGCCGAGGTCGACGGCGAGTCATTCGAGCTGTCCGGCGACATTAAGAACTACCTCGGGGCGCTGACCTCGCACGACAAGCCTCTCTACAAGCTGTGCCAGGCCAGTTCCTACGCGGAGACGACGGTTCAACTGTTGCAGAAGCGGGGCCTGCTGAACAAAGCATGCACTGCGCGCGCGCTGGCCGTCACCCCCAACGGGCTCGAAAGCCTGGCAGCCCGCTTTGTCCCGGGGACCGAGCCAGAGCCGCGCGGCAAGCTGATGTCCCAGTTGGGGCAGGCGTATCGCGAAACAGCCAAGCTGGCCGAAGACGACGCAGCGGCCTTGGAAGCCCAAGTCGAAGCGGTGTTCAAGGGCATGGTCGCCAAGCTTCCGCCTCGGCTACGCAAGGCCTTTAAGGGCCTACCGGAAGCGGCGCTCCGGCCCGGCGAGGACTTCACCTTCAACCTGGACGAAGCTGTCCCGAAGTTCTCGAACCCGGCGCAGGAGTTCACGCTGGACGCAGCGATGTCGATGGTCGATGAGACCGAGCCGCTGCAGGAGTATTTTGGTGCGTCACCACGCGAAGCCGTGGGTGCTGTGATGCGCGAGTTCGCGCAAGGCCGGCCGGCCCTCTCGCTGCGCGACATGCACGCGGCAGCCATCGTCGCGGGGCTGAAGCGTTCCGAACGTGGCGCGCTGAACGTGCTGGCCCTTGAGGGCAACCCAGGTATCGGCAAGACCACCGCCATCCGCAGTCACCTCAGCCAGAGGTCGGACGGGTACCTCTTCCTGTACGTGAGCCCGCGGGTTGTCATCAACCGCGACGTGACGGAAAGCTTGGCGCGCGGCGAGGACGGCCAGCCGACCGGCATCCTGACACTCACCACGAACGCCCAAATCATCGCCTCCGCGGAACGCTGGCATGCCAAGCAGGTCGAGTTGGGCCGGGCCACGAAACACAAGGTCTCGTGCGCTGTGGTGGCCGACGGGGTCCGAGACCTCGTCAAGCCCGTGAACTCGCCGCTGCTGGTGTTGGACCCCAAGGAAGAGGAGGACATTGACGCCGAGCACGCAGCCGCCAAGGTGCGCAAGGACCAGCTGTCAGAACACGAAGACTTGGTCCAGGATCGCCCGCTCATGGGCGTGCTCAAGGGCATGGCGCTCACAGCCAAGGAGCTTTTGCAGCTCAACCCTGAAGTCACCCGCATGGTCTTGACCGCGGCTCTTCAAGGCTTCCGAGAGCGGGCCAACCGCACGACGACCATTGAAGCGCTGTCGAGTCTCTTCGTGAACCCTGCGTCCAAGGCTGCTGGCCGAGAAGAGCGTCGGTTGTTTGCGAAGAAGATGCCGACCATCGTGGTGATGGTGGACGAACTGGCGGGCGACGGTGCCGGAGCACCCTTCGTCCACGCGGTCGCCGAGTGGCTAAACAACGAGTTCCTGGCCTGTTTCGAGGACGCCGGCGAGCACAGCCCGTTCAGCGTGACCCTGGTCGTCTCCGACGCTTCACTGGGCAACGAGGTGGTTCTCGAACGCTACTTGAACGCCGGCGACAGCACACCCGACAAGGTGCTGGTGTCCAAGTCCCCGGGCGAGCGGCCATTTCGCCTCGCGGTCACCGATGTGCGCATCGCCCGACGCAAGCGCAAGACGCTTCACGTCATGACGAACAGCTTCCCGGCCAGCGAACTGCATATCCACTACCGGGTGAAGATGACGGCACTGCGGCTGGAGGCGTCGAAGCGCACCCCGGGAGAGATGCAGTCCCCGCGCGAAGCGATCCGCGATCAGGCGGGCGACGCGATGAAGCGCAGCGCGGCGGACGAGGTACTGAAGGCATTGGCCGCAGGTGCTCGACAGGTCATCTACTTCGCCCAGGACAAGCTGTTCCTGCGAGACCTGCGCGCGATGCTGCTCGAGGAAGCGCCGGAGGAATTGCACCCCGACAGTATCCACGTGCTCGACGCGTCAGTCCCCGGTTGGCGGCGCAAGAAGCTCGTCAGCCCAAAGACGCGCGACGCCACCCGTGTGTTTCTCATGACGTCGTCCGGCGCGCGAGGAGTGTCGTTTCCGCTGACCGACTGGATCATTGCCAGCGTGCCGCGCTTCAACATCGAAGCCGCACTCATGGAGATTGCCCAACTCATTTACCGGGGGCGAGGTCGGTACAAGAACAGCGCGGGCGAGACTGTGTCTGGCGACAACGTGCCGCGGCACTTGGTGATGACCGTGGACGACTACATCGTCTTCGAGAACGCGATGGACAAGCGCCAGTGGTTGGCGCAGGCCATCGACCTCGTGACATTGCTGGTGATGCTTCGCTCGACCATTCTGACCCGCATCACGGGCGATTCTGACCTGCGCCAGAAGGTTGCGCTGGTTCCTGTTGGAGCGGTCGGGCTTGATGAGCTCATCAGCTTGATGTCGCAGTACGTCTCGCAGTTCATGAGAGAGGCCGAGCTCTTCAAGAAGCACGGCAAGAGCAAGGAGCTCCAGGCTCTTGCCGGCCGCGCCCAAGCCAACGTCGACGAGATCTTCTCTTTGGCGAAGCTTCACGGAGTTGCAAAGCGCGGAACGGACGGGCGAACGTTGGTCAAGAACGAGTGCATGCGCGATCTCGTTGAGCTAGTCGCGACCCCGATTACCTCTCTGCTTGTGGCTGTTGACGAGGGGACAAGCCTCCCTGACCACGTGAGCTTTTCTGGCCCGGTTGTCGTGGAGAACTGGGCCGGCTTCGAGAAGCAGGAAGTCTTCGCGTTCGAGGGTCACGAGACGCAGTTGAACCGCGCGAGCCGCGCGCTCATGGGCCAACTAAAGGCCATGGACGAGAACAGGGAGTTTCCGCCGGCGCTGCGCATCCCCGCGGCCAACCTGCGCAAGCTGCTCCAGCGAGAGCAACACGACGCCGCCAACGAGTTCCGCACCCTCAAAGAGTTGAAATCCCCGAACACCTGGGTGGCGGTGCCGGCCGGGCACTACCAGTTCATGTTCTCCGAGACCGCCGAGGACGGGAAGCCCTTTCGGCTCGACGACCAGCCGCTGTGGCAAGAGGCACTCGGGAGGACGTTGAACGCTGGCTCAGCCGTGATGCCCCCGCTGCCGAAGTACGAGTCGTTCCCGTGGGCCGCAACAGTCGGCGAGGTCAGTCCGTTGAAGCTGGACCTGGTGTTCGACGACCGGTACTTTATGGCGTCGAACGAGCTGAACCTGCTGAACACCTTACTGCTCAGCAGCAGCGAAGGTGTCGATTGAACGGCGTCGGACCCCTACCCGGCCTGCGTCACTGCTTCAGAACCACAGTGGCCATCTGCTGGATAACACCCCCGGCCAATCAACTGCCCGGCGGGAGCGGGGTCAACTCGTATTCGCAGAACAGCATCTGCATTGGCAAGCCTTCGTCGTCTTCCGATGGAACACCAACGAGGCGCCGGAGCTCCGCTTCGACCGCGCGTCCAGTGACATGAGCCACAAGGGCATCGAGTACGTCATCAGCTAGGACGTCTTGACGGCGGGTCTCGCGAAGAACTCTTTGCAGAAGATGGTCCGCCGCGGGCAGCCGAACCGAGAGCGCGGCAAGGCGCTCCCTGACGCCCTCCGGTTTGCTCTTCCGATGCCGCATCGGCTTGCCGCCGTTCAGCCCCCAGAAGCAGACCTCCGGATGGACCTCAAAGACCTTCCGGTTCGCGCTCGTGTCTTCGAGCAGCACGCGATCGACCTCCACGATCTTCTTGCAGATTCCCCAGGCCTGAGCGGACAGGCTGCGACCAACTTCATCGAGGTTCCACGCGCGAGCCTGTCCAATGTTCGCGGCCCTCGAGGCGCGACGCGAAGGTGGCGAGAACACGCTCGAGGCTCGCGGTCCAAGCAACGCACGGGCCTGCCGATCGCACGGACGCGACGGACAATCTCGCCAAGGTAGACCGATCGGAATGTCGACCAGGATCCTCTGCGCTGTACTCCACGAAGCGAGGAGCTCTGCGAAGCTCGCGTGCAAGCGATATGTCAGCCCGTCGCCCAAGTCGGCGACTGCGATCCATCCTGCACGGCATCCATCCACGCCGACGGACAGCGGCGCATCAGGCTTGTGGACCGTGTCCAACTCCTGCCCTCAAATCGGCGCCGCCGTTGTCGCCACCTTCATCGTCGGCGGCAGCAGCGTCGGCGTGTGTGTCTTCCCCGCCACCCAGGCATCGATCATGTCGGCCCACTCCTGCAGCATGTGGCGTCGCTGCTCTGCGTACTCCGCCTTGTTGTAGACGCCGCGGGATGAGCGCCCGTCTTCGTGGGCCAGGCACTTCTCGATCCAATCGCTGTTGAAGCCGAGTTCGTTCAGGATGGTCGAGCCGGTGCGGCGCAGGTCGTGCACCGTAAACGGTTCCAGCGGCAGCTTCGCTTCCTTGGCTCGCTCTACGACGATCTGGGTGACCCGGTTCAGGGTCGCCTTGGACATGCAGCGATCGGCGTCGTAGCGCGAGGGCAGCAGGAACTTGGAGCCGCTCGCGCAGGTGCGCAGCGCCACCATGATGTCGAGTGCCTGCTGCGACAGATAGACGTTGTGGGGCTTGCCGGCCTTCATGCGGCTCTTCGGGATCGTCCAGACGGCGTTCTCGAAGTCGACCTCGTCCCAGGTGGCCTCGATCAGCTCGCTCTTGCGCACGAGCGTCAGCAGGATCAGGCGCAGCGCCAGGCGGATGGTCGGCAGGGTTGCGGTGGCGTCCAGCACGCGGTGCATGACGCGGATCTCGGAAGGCGACAGCGCGCGGTCCTTGGCCACGAAGGTGGCGATCGACGAGGGGCCGACTTCGTCCGCCGGGTTCGGCGCCTTCTCGCCGTGCAGGGCTGCGAAGCCGAAAACCTGCTTGACGATGTCGCGCACGTGCACGGCGGTGGCCGGCGCGCCGCGCGCCTTGACCTTGGCGCACAGGTTGCGCAGGTCTTCCGGCCCGATCTCGGCCATCAGGCGGTTGCGGAAGGCCGGCAGGATGTCCCGATCGATGATGCTCTTGCGCATCGACTTCGTACTCTCGGCCATCCTGGCTTCTTCCAGCCAGCGCTTCGTGAACTCTTCGAAGGTCTTGGCCTCGGCCGCCCTGCGCTTCTCGCGCTGCTTCTCCTGGGACGGAGACCGGCCTTCGGCGATCGCCTTGCGCGCTTCCACGCAGCGCTCGCGCGCCATCAGCAGCGAGATCCCGTCCTTCGACCCGTAGCGACCGATCGTGAGCGTTTCACGCCGGCCGTTGAGCCGGTAGTCGAGACGAAACGTGATGGTGCCCCTGGGGGAGACGGTCACGTACATCCCGTCCCGATCGGCGATCTTGTAGGTCGTGGCCTGGGGCTTGATGCCCCTGAGCGTGCCATCGGACAGCATCGGCAGTCCCTCCTCTCGGAGGAATTTTACCGTCACGCTAAAGCGGTGGCTACAACTCCTCTAAGTTCTTGATTTCTAAGGCTTTTCTGCCGCTATTTTTACCGTCACCGTTCGCTTTGGCGTGACGGTAAAAAATTTGGAGGCATCCGGTCGAAGATTTCTACCGTCAGATTTACCGTCAGATCGAAAGGCATCCCACCGATAGATGCCGATAGACCTCGACAGACATTTCTTATGTAGGACAACGACTTAGCTTAACTTTCCGACAGGCCTCGATAGACCATGAAAGACGCCGAATCATTCCCACTCGATGGTTGCGGGGGGCTTGCTGGAGATGTCGTAGGCGACGCGGGAGATGCCCTGCACCTCGTTGATGATGCGGTTGGAGACGTGGGCGAGGAAGTCGAACGGGAGGTGGGCCCAGCGGGCCGTCATGAAGTCCACCGTCTCCACCGCGCGCAGGGTGACGACGTACTCGTAGCGGCGGGCGTCGCCCATGACGCCCACCGAGCGCACCGGCAGGAACACGGCGAAGGCCTGGCTCGTCTTGTCGTAGAGGTCGGCGCGGCGCAGCTCCTCGATGAAGATAGCGTCCGCGCGGCGCAGGAGGTCCGCGTACTCCTTCTTCACCTCGCCGAGGACGCGCACGCCGAGCCCGGGCCCCGGGAAGGGGTGCCGGTAGACCACGTCGTAGGGCAGCCC
>CALMKG010000534.1 GCA_937867175.1 uncultured Propionibacterium sp.
ATGTGGGGCGCTCCGGACACGGTTGAGCCCCTTGTGTCCCTGCTTCGGGGCAAGGTCCGCACAGACGCGGAAAGTACGAACTCGCAAGCGGCGGCATCGGACCTCCTGCTCGGACAATCCGGCGAGTCCGGAGAGCCCTGGGCAGGCGACATGCGGCTAGGCAGGCTATGTCTGGGTGCTGCCCCACCACGGGGCGGCACCCAGACACAGAGGCGGTGGCTCAGACTGCGAGGAGGACCTTGATCTCGCGGCGTTCGTCCATCGCCTTGTAGGCCTCGGCGGCGTTCTCGAGTGGGACGCGCTTGGTGAAGACCTTGCCGGGGTGAATCTTGTCGGCCTGAATGAGCTTGATCAGTTCGGGGAGGAAGCGGCGGACCGGGGCGGGGCCGCCCTCGAGGTGGACCTCGTGGAAGAACAGGTTGAGCCCGTCGATGGTCTGGTCGTGGGAGACCCCCACAAAACCGACGTACCCGCCGGGGCGCACCGAGGCGAGCGCCTGATCCATGGATTCCTGGGTGCCGACGGCTTCGCAGACGCCGTGGGCGCCGTAGCCGTTCGTCAACTCCTTAACCTTGGCCGCGCCCTCCTCGCCGCGCTCGGCGACGACGATGTCGGCGCCGAAGTCGCGAGCCAGGGCCGCACGGTCTTCGTGGCGGGAGAAGATGATGACCTTGTCCGCCCCGAGGGTCTTGGCGGCGAGCACCGCGCACAGGCCGACGGCCCCGTCGCCGACGACGGCGATCGTCTTGCCGGGGCCGGCGTTGGCTGCGACGGCGGCGTACCAGCCGGTGCCGAGCACGTCGGAGGCGGCCAGGTAGTCGGCCAGCTTGTCTGGGTCGTCCGGCTGGCCGCCGGGGACCTTGACGAGCGAGCCGTCGGCCAGCTCGACGCGCATGTACTGCGCCTGGCTGCCGGTGTAGGTGCCAGCGTTGGCGCAGCGGGACGGGTAGCCCGCTTCGCAGATCTCGCAGGTGCCGTCGGACAGCATGAACGAGCCGATGACGAAGTCGCCCAGTTCGACGGTGGTGACCTGGTCGCCCTTCTCCACGATCGTGCCGACGTACTCGTGGCCCATGAACCGGTGGTCGACCGGCTCGTAGCCACGGTAGGGCCACAGGTCGGAGCCACACACGCAGGCGGCGGCCAACTTGAGGACGACGTCAGTGGGTTTGACCACGCGCGGGGTGTTGATCGTCTCGACGGTGACGTCGCCCGGCGCGTTCATGACGACGGCTCGCATCGTGGTGGGGATCTGGGGTTCAGTGCTCATGGTGAGCCCTTTCATTCTTGGTGAGGACGCAGGTGCTGCGTGGGTGGGGAGTCTTCAGCCTGCCGTGAGGGTGACGGTGACGGTCCCCTCGCCGACCACCTCCGGCAGGTCGTCCTCGCCCAAGCTGACGATGCTGCCCAAGCGTGTGAAGCTCCAGGTGTTGGTGTCGTAGTAGATAGCCAGTCTGTCGCCCGGGTAGAGAGTTACGGGCTCCGCGTCGCGGTGGGCGTCACGGCTGGATGTCTCGCACATGGTGGGCGGGGACGCCGACCACCACGGTGTTCGGGGCGACATCTTTGGTCAGACAGACACGGTGCGGGTTGCGTTGCAGGGAATCAGCCACGCTCCACTCCCAGGTGCGAGGCGAAGAACCGCTCGATCGTGTCGAACGGGATGGCGTTAGAGTCGCCGCCGTCGTAGAGGTCGGTGTGGCTGGCTCCGGGGACGATCAGGAGCTCCTTGTTGTCGCCGGTGAGGAGGTCGAAGGCACCCTCGCCCATGTAGCGGGAGTGGGCCTTCTCGCCGTGAAGAACCATGACCGGGTTCTCGATCTCCGAGGCGAACTGCAGCAGGTTGGTGTTCATCCACGACAGGCTCGAGGTGGCGTTCCAGCCGTCGGTGGAATTGCCGGAGCGGGCGTGGAAACCTCGCGCGGTCTTGTAGTAGGCGTGGTAGTCGGCCACGAACTGCGGGACGTCGGCGGGCAGCGGGTCGACAACGCCGCCGGCACGCTCGTAAGTGCCGTTCGCGTAGTCCAAGGTGCGCTGGGCAGCCATCGCTTGACGCGCGGCCATGCGCTTATCCGCACTGTCGTCGGCATCGAAGTAGCCCTTCGTGGCGACACGGGTCATGACGTACAGGGTTGTGGCAAGGGTGGCCTTGATGCGCGGGTCTAGGGCAGCGGCGTTCAGAGCAATGCCGCCCCATCCGCAGATGCCGATGATGCCCACAGCCTCGGGGTCGACATCGTCACGCTGGAGCAGGTAGTCGACCGCTGCGGAGAAGTCCTCGGTGTTGATGTCGGGTGACGACACGCGGCGGGGCGTGCCGCCGCTCTCGCCGGTGTAGGAGGGGTCGAAGGCGACCGTCAGGAAGCCGCGCTCCGCCATCGTCTGGGCGTACAGGCCGGAGGACTGCTCCTTGACGGCGCCGAAGGGTCCCGAGACCGCGAGGGCCGGAAGGCGTCCGGAGACGTTCTTGGGGCGATACAGGTCAGCGGCGACGGTGATGCCGAACCGGTTGTGGAAGGTGACCTTCTCGTGGTGGACGCCTTCGCTGGCGGGGAAGACCTTGTCCCACTGGTCGGTGAGGGTGAGGGTTTCGATTGTCATGGGATGTCCTTGATCCGTGTCAGCTATCGACTTGATAACCCCACGATAGAAGTTAAAGTGAGCTTCATGTCAAGTGGTGTTAGTGTGGACGCCCCGTCCTACTCCGTGGGCGAGGTTGCGGCGATGATGGGGGTCGCGACGTCAGCTTTGCGCTACTACGAGGCCGAGGGCCTCCTCCCTGCCGTGGAGCGATCCGAAGGTGGGCGACGGCGCTACTCCGACGCCGACCTGGGAGCTCTCCGCGTGGTCGAGTGCCTGAAGAGGTCGGGTCTCTCGATCAAGGAGATCAAGGCGTTCATGGACATGTGCGTCGAGGGCGACACGACCCTCGCGGACCGATTGGAGCTGTTCAGGAACCGCCGCGAGGTCGTCCGCCGCGAGATCGACGCGCTCCGCGAGGTCCTCGACGTCCTCGACTTCAAGACTTGGTACTACGAGCAGGCCGTCGCCGCGGGCACCGAAGACGCCGTGCGCGCCCTGCCGTCAGCCCGCACACCAGACCAGCACCGTGCTGCCAAGGATTACCTCGCCGGAGTCCCAATGCCTTGACCGGCGCTGCCGCCCCGCACACACTGCGCGTTGAGGAACAAGGCCTGCGAGTCGCCGAAGAGCAGCAGCCAAGGTGGCCCTGTCAGTCGCCGAGCACTGCCTCGATCGCCTTGATCAGGCCGGCCTTGGTCTTGCCACCCTGGATGGACTGGACGACCTCGCCGGCCACGAAGAACTGCAGCGTCGGCAGCGCCATCACACCTTGCCTCATCGGGACGTTCGGGTTGGTGTTGGTGTCGAGCTTCGCGAAGACCATCCGGTCGCCGTAGGTCTTGGACAACTCGTCGACGATCGGTGACAGCTGCCGGCACGGGCCACACCAATCGGCCCAGTAGTCGACGAGCACGGGCTTGTCGGCCTTGAGTACGTCGGTGGCGAAGCTGGCGTCGGTCACATCGATCACTGCCATGGCGAAAACATCCTCTCGTCGGTTACGTCGTGAATCGTAGCTGCTGCCGCCGACAGCTTGGCGAACAGCATGGGTGCTCAGACGAACGCCTTCACGGTGGTCGCGAGGTCGCCGAGGGCAGCCAGGTGGCGTTCAGCATCCAGCGCCGCCCGGCAGCCCGTGCCGGCAGCGGTGACCGCTTGGCGGTAGACGTGGTCGACGAGGTCTCCACACGCGAAGACCCCCGGCAGGTTCGTCCGCGTCGAGTCGCCGTCGACTAGCACGTAACCGGAAGCGTCCAGATCGACCTGACCAGCCACCAACTCCGAACGAGGATTGTGCCCGATCGCCACGAACAGCCCGTCGACCGGCAGTGTGGTGATCTCACCCGTCTTGGTGTCTCGCAGTGTAAGGGCTTCCAGGTTCCGGTCGCCGGACATGTCGATGATCTCGGAGTTCCACTTCGGGGTGATCTTGGGGTTGTCAAAGACCCGTTCGGCCATGATTTTGGACGCACGCAGCTCGTCGCGACGGTGGATCAGAGTGACCTGGTCGGCGAAACGCGTCAGGAAGGTCGCCTCCTCGGCAGCCGAGTCGCCACCGCCGACCACCGCGATCAACTTGTTCTTGAAGAAGAAGCCGTCGCAGGTGGCGCACCAGCTGACGCCCTTGCCGGAGTACTTCTCCTCGGCTGCAATGCCGAGCCTGCGGTAGCCGGAACCCATGGCCAGAATCACGGTCCGCGTTCGATAGACATGCCCGTCGGAATCCTCGACGTACTTGATGTCGCCTTCAAGGGCGACACGCACGGCGTCGTCGCTGATCAGCTCGGCACCGAAGCGCTCAGCCTGGGCGCGCATGGCAGCCATCAGTTCTGGTCCCATGATGCCGTCCGGGAAGCCCGGGTAGTTCTCGACTTCGGTGGTGTTCATCAGAGCGCCACCGGCGTCGATCGAGCCCTCGAGCACCAACGGGTTCAGCCCGTCCCGAGCGCTGTAGATCGCCGCGGTGTAACCCGCCGGACCGCTGCCGATGATGATCACGTCGCGTACATCAGACTGCTCGTGCTGGCTCGCGGGAACCGCGGCGTCCATGGCCCCAATCTGGATTCCGGTGGTCAGCCCGCTGACAGCGAACGGGTTGGACGTCATCTCGATCGACCTCTTTCGGATCAGGTGGCGACCGTCGGCGCGGTCGCGATTGCCTCAGCCCCAACACTTTGACTGACCCGGCTATTCCAGCACTCCGGGCGCCGCGGCGACACATCGACCGGAGTCTGGACCCGTATAGGTTGTGCGGTAGATAGCCAGATAGAGCCTGAGCGAAGACTCGCGAGAGGGTTCGATCGCGGGCTCTAACGCTATCTACCGTGTATGATAGACAGAGCAATACATCCTCATCGAGCTGGCTCAGCCGGCTCCGCGGTCGGCTCACCTGTTGATGTAGGCCTCCGCGATACCGGACCGGTACAACCCCACCCCGACGGAGGGCAATTCGGTGAAGTAGACCATCACCCAGCGCGTCGTCACCGGCTCGTCGAGGGTCAGAACCGCCTGCAGGCCCGCGGCTGGGTCGCTGGCAACCGTCCGCCACTCGTCAACGGTGTTCATCGGCGGTTGGTTGCTGGTTGGGTCGGCCTCAATCGGCACCATCAGCTGCAGCCCGGTGGGTTGATTGTCGAGAATCAGTGAAACGCTGGCCACCGGCGCTTCCCGTCCGAGGTCGAAGACCATGCCGACACCCGGCTTCAGGCCACCGAAGCGCGGGTTGCTGAGATAGGTGAGGGTGCGCCACACCGTGGACGGGTCACCGTCGGCGGCATAGTGTGCCTGGTCGGAGTTCTCGTTCTGGGACCCACCGTCGGCGATCGGATCGAAGTCGAAAGCGGAGACGATTTCGGTCGGTTCCGGAGTGGCAGCGCTGGTTTCGGCGGTCGACTCGCCCGAGCCCAGGTTCGACCAGTCGCAGCCGCGCATTTGCAGCGCCACCAGCGCCACCAGCACGAATCCGACCAGGATGAGGATCCAGCGTCGTCCCAACGCACCGGTGCGGACCGGCTTCGCGGGTTGCCGTGGCGGGGCCGGCACCGGACGCGGCCGTTCCACCGGCGCGGGTTTGGGTCGCGGCGGATCCTCCGGTGGACGCACCTGCCGCACCGCCGTGGGCTCCTCGTCTGCCGGGGGCATCGTCCAGCGTTCGGTGGGCGACTCGTCGACGGCCGGCTGGTCCGGGACGGTCTGCGTGGCCGCGG
>CALMKG010000535.1 GCA_937867175.1 uncultured Propionibacterium sp.
CTGCAGCCGCCGGATCACCTCGGCCCACACGTCCTCGGGGTGCAGCCGTTCGGCCATCGCCGACCCACCGTCGGACGCCGACGCCCTGTACGCGGGCGTCCGGGTGGTCATGTCCGCGCAACTGGCCACGGCGCAGGCGAAGCTGCGTCTGGACGTCAACTTCGGTGACCTCGTCAACCCGGCCCCCGGGCTGGTCGAGTTGCCGGCGCTGCGGCCTGGCTACCCGCCGGTCCGGATCCTGGGATACCCGCTCGCGACCGTCCTGGCGGAGAAGTTGGTGACCGCGATCCACCTGGGTCCGGCAAACACCCGGGTGCGTGACTTCGTCGACGTTGTCGGTCCGGTCGTTGAAGCGGCTGACCGCGGCCGGGAAGCTGCCGTGCTACGTGGTGGGCGGCAAGGTGCTGCGGCTCAAGGCAGCCCATGTGGAGGCCCTGTTCGTCCCCGCCGACCAGTGCCGGGGGTGGTGAGGGGAGCAGGCGGGTCGACCGCAGACGTCAGGCGGCGCGTCCTAGCGAAGCAGGTTTCACCAGTTTTGATCTAGGATGACAGTCGGTAGCAGATCAAAAGCGGGAGATAGTCGGTGGGCGTAGATCTAGTCAGCGTGATGGACGCCATCTGGAACGGCGCGCGGGCAGCCAATCTGGAGAGCGTGACCTTGGACTTCAAGACGGTGGGCCGCTCGATCGGGGACTCGTTGAGGGACCTCGCCGAGGCGGCGGCCTGCTTCGCCAACGCCCAGGGCGGCTCGATCGTCGTGGGCGTTCAGGATGGGGTTGCGGGTCCGGAGGCCTTCGTCGGGTCTCCGCTTGACCCGACAAGGACGGTGGGAAGGATCTACGAACTGACAGATCCGGGGCTGATCGTGATCGCCGACACCCTGTCCTACCAAGGTGTCGCGTTGAGTGTCATCACGGTGCCCCGGAGCCCCGATGTCCACCAAGTTGCTGGCCGCGCCACGGAACGCGTCGGAACATCGTGTCGGCCCATGAGCGCCACACGCATCGCGACGGTCATGTTGGATCGCCGTGGCGATGACTGGTCGAGCAAGGACTCCGGGCAACCCCTGGATGCTGTCAGCCCCGTCGCGGAGGCCGTGGTGCGTGAGTTACTGGCCCAAGCGCCGGACCAGGAGCGCAGCTCCTGGGGAAGACTCCCGTGGCCGGATCTGTGTCGTAGGTTGGGTGTCGCAACCGATGGCCGGTTCACCAATGGGGGTGCCCTGTTGTTCACCGACACGGGCCGAACCCACGCGCAGTACATCCGGCGAGCCGCCAACTCGGGGTTGCTGTCGGCGAACGATCTGATCAGGGGCCCGGGGGTGAACGCCATTCGGCGTGTCCTTGAACTCCTCGAGGGGCGTATCGAGCGGACAGCGATCCTGACCCCAGCAGGTCAACAGTTGCTGATCGGAGATCTGCCGGACACGGCTGTGCGTGAGGCGGTGGTCAATGCGTTCATGCATCGCGACTACCGCGCTCAGGACACCATCAGGTTGGAGCACGACGCCAGCAGGTTGCGGGTGACCTCACCAGGGGGGTTCGTCCCTGGGGTCACGGTCGACAACGTGCTGACGGTGTCGTCGCGGTGCCGGAACCTCTCATTGGCGCAGGCGATTCGTGCGCTGGGGCTGGCAGAGTCTGCCGGTGTGGGGGTGGATCGCATGTACGCGTCGATGACCGCCGTCGGCCATCAGCCGCCGCGATTCGCCACCGATGGGCTCACGGTCGAGGCCCTCCTCGTGGGTGGTCCCCCCAACGAGCCGGTGGCCCGTTTTGTGGCCGACCTCCCCGAAGATCGGCGCGGCGACCCCGACACGCTTCTCGTACTGACGTATCTGCTCGACCACCGCACCACCACGGCTGCACGGATGACCAAGCTCGTCCAGAAACCCGAGGCAGAGGTTGAGGCCAAGCTCCTGGAGTTGTCGGCTCCCGGTGTAGCCCTGATCGAGCGGACGGCCGACACCGCTCGCAGCAGCAAGGGTGAGTACCGCCTCGTGGGTGAGGCCATCCGCGCCCTGGGTGTGGCGGTTTCCTACCGAGCGCGCTCCGGGGACGATACGGACCAGAAGATCGTGACCGTAGTCCGGGAGGTCGGTACCATCACCGGCCGTGTCGTCCAGACGATGTTCGACGTCCAACCCGCCACCGCGTCGCGAATTCTGTCCGACCTTGTCGATCGAGCGGTGCTTGTCAAGACCAGCAAAGCCACCCGCGGGCCCGCCGTGACGTACGGCCCCGGGCCCAAGTTCCCCTCCGCGCGTCGTTCTCGATCGCTGGCGTCCGGCGATGATGCCCAATCGCCACTCGCCCTCGAAGATGCAGACATCGATCAATGACGTTCCCTCGCAGCAGGTTGAGGTCACCCGAGAGGTTTGGCCGCACAGCCAAAGCCGCCCTCAGGCGGACCTTACGGCTCAGTCACGTCTGTCTCGGCGCGCGCGAGATCGGGCAGCGTTTTGGCTCACGTCGTCGGACCAATTGTTGCGCGCCAACTCGGTCATGCGCCGTGCCAGGTCCTTCTTCCGCTCGCTGACGGCTTCCTGGTAGCGCATGGCGACGTGGATGTCGCTGTGGCCGGCGAACTGCATGAGTTCTTTGGTGGTGGCGCCAGAGATGGCGGCCATGGTGGCGGCGAAGTGGCGCAGGTCGTGGAAGCGGAAGTCGGGGCGTCCGATCTCGTGCCGGGCACGGTAGAAGCCGTTGCCGGGATGCACCTTCTTCCCGGTCCGCGGGTTGAACCGGGGCGTGTGCCCGTGGACCTGCCCGACGGAGAGTGGTTGGCCGTCGGTGCCGAGGAACACCAGGGCGTCCGGGTCGGAGCGGGTGTAGGTCGCGAGGTGTTGGCGGACGTCCTCGGTCAGGTGCGGGGGGAGGTAGATGGTCCGGCGTCCGGCGTTCGACTTCGGGGTGGTGATGACGCGTTGGCCGCGGACGGTGCCGGCGGTGCGGTAGCTGGCCT
>CALMKG010000536.1 GCA_937867175.1 uncultured Propionibacterium sp.
ACCTTCTCGAACACGCCGACTATCCCGCGGCCGTCCTTCAGGAAGAAGAACGCCGCGAACAGGCATGTTGCGAGCCCGGCGAAGAACGAACCCACCCGGGTGCCGGCTGTCGCTAGCCCTGCCGCGATCTCCTGGGTCGAATTGCTGATGTACTGCCCGGCTTGATCCAGCCAGGCCTGCACCTGCTCGTCGCTGATCTGCAGCGGGCCGGTGCCCAGCCACTCCAGCAACGCCCGGAAGCCCTCCCCCGCCGCGGCCGTCAGCTGCGTCCATTGCGTCGCGATCTGGGCGCCGACCAGGCCGAGCAAACCCACCAGCACCAGTACCAGCACCAGCAGCGACGCCACGGCGGCCAACCAACGGGGCAAGCGGTGGTTGGTCAACCAGTTGGTCATCTGCTGCAGACCCGAGGTGAGCAGCACGGCGAGCAGCAGCGGCACGGTCAGCTGAGAGAGCAGTGAACCAAGCTGCCAGAACAGGAAGACCACCGCCACGACCACCAGCAGGCGCCAACCCCAGCCAGCGGAAACGCGAAGCCACTTCGGGGTGTACCTGATGTCATCCGACAGTTTGTTGCTGTCGTCCTCAGCGGGGTTGATTCCAGCGGTAGCGGGCATCGGCTGTTTCCTTCGGCTCGGTTGCCAGTCAGCATAGGGGCCTTCGCGCGTCGGCTCGTCGGTGCGCTGGGTTAGCCTTTGGGACGTGATCCGCCTGCCCGCCTCCGACCTGCCGCGTGACGTCCACGTGCTCTCGGCGGTGGCCTTCCTGGTGGCGGTCGGTTTCGGCGTGATGGTTCCGGTGCTGCCGGTCTTCGCCCGCAGTTTCGGCGTCAGCCAGTTCGCGGTCGGCGCGGTGATCAGCGCGTTCGCACTGATGCGGTTCCTCACCAGTCCACTGTGCGGGCCGATCAATCGACTGATCGGTGAACGGGTGGCGCTGGGTATCGGTATCGGCATCGTCGCGCTGAGCACGGCCGGGGCGGGCCTGGCCCAGAGCTACCCGCAACTGCTGGTGCTCCGCGGGGTGGGTGGCATCGGGTCGGCGATGTTCAGTGTCTCGGCGATGGTGCTGCTGCTCGCCAGCGTCACCGCCGCCCAACGCGGCCGGGCCAGCGCCCTGTACTCGGGTGGCTTCCTGCTGGGCGGCATGGCAGGCCCGGCGATCGGTGGCGGGCTCGCGGCGATCTCGATCCGGGCACCGTTCTTCTTCTACGCCTTCACGCTCGTACTCGCGGGCGGCGTCGGGCTGGCGATGCTCAGCAAGCACACGGTTCGTCCTGATGAACATAGCGACCAACCCGAGATGAGCCTGCGTGAGGCCTGGCAGCAGAGCCGCTTCCGGGCGGCCTGCTGGGCGAACTTCGCGTCCGGCTGGCAGGCCCAGGGCGCCCGCTCGACACTGGTGCCACTGCTGGTGGTCGAGGTGCTCAACCGAGAGGCGGCCTGGACGGGCATCTCGTTCGCCATCGCAGCAGTCGTCCAGGCCATCGCGCTGCAGCCGGTGGGACGCCTGACCGACACCTGGGGCCGCAAGCCTGTGCTGGTGGTGGGCCTGATTGCGTGTGGTGTCTCGTCGGCGTTCATCCCGTTCTCGCCGAACATCGGCTGGTTGACCGTGGCACTTTGCGTCTTCGGTGCCGGTTCCGCGGCACTGTCCACCTCGCCGACCGCGATCGTCGGCGACGTGACACGTGGCTCGGGTGGCACGCCGGTCGCGGTCTTCCAGATGCATTCCGACCTGGGTTCGATCATCGGCCCGCTGGCCGCCGGGGCGCTGGCCGACCACTATCCGCTGCCCGTCGCCTTCGGGGTCGGCGCGGTCTTGATGATCCTTGTCAGTGCGTGGACGGCCAGTGTGCGGACTAAGCTGCCCGACGACGAAGGAGCTGTGCAGTGAGCGCACGTCAGATCAGCGAGTTGTTGGCACCCGATTGGGCCGACGCACTGGCCGGCCAGCAGGAGCGGATCCACCAGATGGGCGACTTCCTGCGGGCCGAGGTGGCGGCCGGACGCGGCTATCTGCCCGCCGGCGACAAAGTGTTGCGGGCGTTCACGCGGCCGATGGCCGATGTGCGGGTGCTGTTGGTCGGTCAAGATCCCTACCCGACGCCCGGGCATGCGATCGGCTTGTGTTTCGCGGTGGATGCACACGTGCGACCGTTGCCGAAGAGCCTGGTGAACATCTACCGCGAACTGCACGACGATCTGGGGTTCACCCCCGCCCTTCACGGCGATCTGGGTTGCTGGTTCGAGCAGGGTGTGTTGTTGCTGAACAGGTGCCTGACGGTGCAGCCCGGACGCCCGGCGAGCCACCGGGGCAAGGGCTGGGAGTCGGTCACCCAGACCGCGATCGAGGCGCTCGCGGCGCGAGGCGGGCCGTTGGTCGCGATTCTGTGGGGGCGGGACGCGCAATCGTTGGCCCCGCTGCTGGGGACCGGCGTCCCCGTCATTGCGTCTGCGCACCCGTCGCCGTTGTCGGCGCATGCCGGATTCTTCGGTTCGCGGCCGTTCAGCCGCGCGAACCACGCCCTGCAACTGCAGGGCGCAGAACCCATCGATTGGGAGGTGCGATGAAGATTTCACTGGTGCTCGGCTCGGGCGGCGCCCGAGGCTACGCCCACATCGGCGTCCTGCAAGAGATCGAGTCCCGCGGACACGAGGTGGTCGCGATCAGCGGGTCGTCGATTGGGGCACTGGTCGGCGGCGCCTATGCGGCGGGGCGGCTGTCGGATGCCACCGACGTCGCCGTCTCGCTGTCACGGACCGACCTGTGGATGATGCTCCGGCCCTCGCTGGGCGCGCCGGGGCTGATCAAGGGCGACCGCGTCATGGGGCTGCTGCGCCGGGTGATCGGTGACGTGCGGATCGAGGAGTTGCCCATCCCCTTCGCTGCGGTGGCCACCGACCTGCTGGCCCGACGCGAGATCTGGTTCCATGAGGGGCCGTTGCTGGCGGCGATCCGGGCGTCCATCGCGATCCCGACGGTCTTCACCCCGGTGATGCTGAACGGTCGGCTGCTGGCCGACGGCGGTGTACTGAACCCGCTACCGATGGAGACCTCGCTGCGACCAGACGCCGACCTCACAGTGGCGGTCTCACTGTTCGGCAAGCCGGCCGGCCAGTGGTCGGGCGGAGCGATCGAGGAATCGTCCGATCCGCCCCCGACCGAGCTCAGCCCGCTGGCCCGGCTCGGCGAAAGGATCGCGGAGGCACTGCCGACCAAGCCGAAACCCGAGGACCCGAACGACGTCTTCGATCCGCTACCAGGCCACCTTGATCTGGCCGACATGATGACAATGGCACTCGACGTCATGCAGGAGCGGATCCAGGCGTCCCGGATCGCAGTGAACCCGCCAGATGTGCACATTGAGGTGCCCGCCGATTTGGGCACCCTGCTCGACTTCGCCGAAGCCAGCCGCATCATCGAAACCGGACGCGAACTGGCCCAGCGAGAATTCGACCGGTTCGGACTCTAGCCCGAGCGCACCAGCTTCGACGCCAGGTGCTGCGTCATCGGCTGGCCGACCG
>CALMKG010000537.1 GCA_937867175.1 uncultured Propionibacterium sp.
GCCCGACACCACCTCGACCATCCGGCACAAGGTGTCGACGGAGTTGTTCGAGTAGTCGAAATGCTCGCCCGGATGCGCCATCAGCGGCAGGCTCGCGAGCAACTTGATGTTCTGCTCCAACGTGAGGGGCGGGGCGTTGAGGTCGTCCATCAGCCCGGCGTCGGCATACAACTTGGGGACGACCCGGTAGTTGTTCGGGGTGAACAGGTCGTACCACCACGAGTTCGTCATGCCCGCGGTCATCGTGAGCAGGTCGTGGATCGTGATCTCGCGCTTGGCGGTGACCAGCTTGACCTCGCCCCAATCATTGAGCTGGGCGACCTTCATGTCCGCGAACTCGGGGATGAACTTGGAGATCGGGTCGGCCAGCGAGATCAGTCCCCGGTCCCACAGCTGCATCACCGCAACCGCGCTCGGGACCTTCGACATCGACGCGAGCCGAAAGACGCTGTCGGTGCTCATCGGGACGCCCTCAGCTGCCTTCCCGAAGGCCTTGAAGTAGCAGATCTTGCCGTGCCGGGCCACCAGGACGACGATGCCTTGGTAAGCGTCATCGTTCAGGTGTGCCTGCACCAACTTGTCGATATGGGCGAGATAGTCGCTGGACATGCCGACGCTTTCGGGTTCGACGACCTCGGGGACCGGGTGGCTCACGTGGCGGCTCCTCTGCTTCGGGTCGGCCCTCGTCGGCCGACCACGGACCGCGCGTTCGACGACCGAGCGGTCCCTGACCTTCAACTGTGTCAGAGTGCGCGGCGGGCGGCCGACGATTCGGGAAACAAGTGGGCCGGACCGCCGCCGGTGTTGCGCCAGCGCCCCCCACCCCAAGGCACCGCCACTAGGATGAGGTGATTGTCGGCACCGGCCACGCCAGAATCCAGGTGCATTGATGAGCGCAAACGTCGAGGTCGCAGCCGCTCCTTGGAGCCAATCCCCCGCTGAACTGTTCACGGCGTTGCACAGCGGCGAGCAAGGGCTCGCCTCGTCGGACGCCCGCGACCGGCTGCAACGGTTCGGTCTGAACGTCCTGAAGGTACGTCGACACCAGAGCGCCGTGCGGGCCTTCCTAGGACAGTTCCGCAGTCCGCTGATGCTCATCCTGGTCTTCGCGGCCGTCATCTCTGCCATCGCTGCCCAGTGGGCGGACGCGGTCATCGTCCTGCTCATCGTGATAGCCAGTTCGATCCTCAGTTTTGCGCAGGAATACTCCGCCAGCAACGCGGTGGCACGATTGCGCGCCCAGACCACCCTAAAAGCGAACGTGCTTCGGGACGGGGTTGCCACGGTCCTGCCGGCCGAGGAGGTGGTGCCCGGGGATGTTGTCCTGCTGTCGGCGGGCAGCGTGGTGCCGGCCGACGGTGTCGTCCTGACGGCCAGGGACTTCTTCGTCAACCAGTCGGTGCTCACCGGGGAGACCTTCCCGGTGGAGAAGAAGCCGAGCCCGGTCGAAGCCGACGCCGCCCTGTCGGAGCGGCTCAACATGGTCTTCATGGGCACCAGTGCCCGCAGTGGCACCGCACACGCCCTGATCGTCGAAACGGGGACCCGCACCGAATACGGCCGGATCGCTGAGCGGCTGACACTTCGTCCGCCGGAGACCGAGTTCGAGCGCGGCATCCGGCGCTTCGGGCAACTGCTGACCAAGATCATGACGGTGCTGGTGCTGGCGGTCTTCGTCGTCAACGTCGTGCTGCGCAAGCCGCCCATCGATTCGCTGCTGTTCGCGATCGCGCTGGCGGTCGGGATCGCCCCCGAACTGTTGCCGGCCATCATCAGCGTGAACCTGTCCAAGGGCGCCCAGAACATGGCCAAGCGTGACGTCATCGTCCGGCGCCTCAACGCCATCGAGAACCTGGGCAGCATGGACATCTTGTGCACCGACAAGACCGGCACGCTCACCGTCGGCGTGGTGCAACTGGACGGTGCCCTCGACGTCGACGGCCGGCCGAGCGACGACGTCCTGCGCTGGGCGTACCTGAACGCGGCCTTCCAAACCGGGCTCAGCAACCCACTGGACGAGGCGATCCTCGCCCAGCGCCATCCCGACACCACTGGCATGGACAAGCTGGAGGAGATCCCCTACGACTTCGTCCGCAAACGCCTGACGGTGGTGATCGACTCCGACCCCGGCACCGAGGTGTGCCCCCTGCTGATCACCAAGGGTGCGCTCGACAGCGTCCTGAGCGTCTGCACCCAGGCACGGGTCGACGACCGCCTTCAGCCGCTCGACGAGCGAGTGCGGGCGTCCATAGCTGCCCAGTACGCTGTGTGGAGCAAGCAGGGCTACCGGGTGCTGGGGCTGGCGGTTCGAGAGGTGCCGCGGCTGACTGAGTACCCGGTCACGGCTGAGGCGGAGATGGTCTTCGCCGGTTTCCTGATCTTCTTCGACCCCCCGAAGCCGGATGTCAGGCAGACCCTGGACGCGTTGAGGCAGCTTGGCGTCGACGTCAAGATCATCACCGGCGACAACCGGCTGGTGGCCGGGCACCTAGCCGAAACCCTAGGCATACCGGCGGACGCCATCCTGACCGCCCGCGAGATGGCCAAGATGCGTGATGAGGCGCTGTGGAACGTCGCCGAACGCACCACGATCTTCGCCGAGGTCGACCCGAACCAGAAGGAACGGATCATCCTGGCGCTGCAGAAGATGGGCCACGTGGTCGGCTACCTGGGCGACGGCATCAATGACGCACCCGCGCTGCACGCGGCCGACGTCGGCATCTCGGTCGACCAGGCCGTGGACGTCGCCAAGCAGGCGGCCGACTTCGTCCTGCTGGAGCGCGATCTGGGGGTCCTGCGGGCTGGCATCGAGGAGGGACGCCTGACCTTCGCGAACACCCTGAAGTACATCTTCACCACCACCAGCGCCAACTTCGGGAACATGCTGAGCATGGCGGCGGCCTCGCTGTTCCTGCCGTTCCTGCCGTTGCTCGCCAAGCAGATCCTGCTGAACAACTTCCTTTCCGACATCCCGGCCATCGGCATCGCGCGCGACAACGTCGACCCGGAATGGGTGACCGGTCCGCACCGCTGGCGGATTCGCGTCATCGCCGACTTCATGCTGATCTTCGGCTTGGTCAGTTCGCTTTTCGACTTCGCCACCTTCGCGTTGCTGCTGGTCGTGTTCAAAGCGACCGAGCCGCAGTTCCAGACCGGCTGGTTCATCGAGTCGCTCCTCACCGAACTGGTGATAGCGCTGGTGGTACGCACCCGCAGGCCGTTCTTCCGCAGCCGTCCGGGCACCCTGCTTTGGGTCCTCACGCTGGGGGTCGGGGTCCTCACGTTCGCGTTGCCCTACCTACCCATCGCCCCGCTCCTGGGGTTCACGCCGCTACCTGTCTGGGTGCTCGCCGCCCTCGCCGGGCTCACAGCTGTCTACGTGCTGTTCGCCGAGATCACCAAGAAGCTGTTCTACCGGCGACTGACCTGGTGAGCCCGCCACCCGGAGGCCACCCGACGCGCGATAATTGAGTATCGGGCGCTGGCCCGACCGCAGTGATCTTGGGGGTGCAGCATGCGTCCGTCGATCATCCACAAGTCGCCTGCTGGGCTGCCGGTGGCACCCAACCTGGCCGACTACCAAAGCGAGCGGGAACGGTTCTCGTGGGCCACGGCCCGCGCCGAACTACCCAGGCTGCCGGGCGGTGGACTGAACATCGCCGACTGTGCAGTCACCCGGCATGCCCGCGGCCCGAACCGTGACCAGGTCGCCTTCCGCTTCCTGAGCGAACAAACCAGTCACGAACTGACCTATGGCGACCTGGACGCGCAAACCAATCGCTTCGCCAACGTGCTGGCCGGGCTCGGGGTGGGCCGTGACGATGTGGTCTTCGTGCTGGCCGGGCGCCTCCCCGAGCTCTACCTCGCGGTGCTCGGCAGCCTCAAGAACGGCACCCCAGTCTCGCCGCTGTTCTCGGCGTTCGGTCCCGAACCGATCGCCACCCGACTCAACGCCGGATCGGGCACCGTGCTGGTGACCACCACCTCGCTGTATCTGAAGAAGGTGGCCAAGATCTGCGACCAGGTGCCCAGCCTGCGGCACGTACTGGTCGTCCCCGACGAGCCGGACGAGCCGCTGCCGCCCGGCACGCGCGACCTGACCGGGCTGCTGGCGGGTGCGTCCGACGTCTTCACCACCGTGGCCACCCAGCCAGAAGACCTTGCGCTACTGCATTTCACCAGCGGCACGACCGGGATGCCGAAGGGGGCGATGCACGTCCACGACGCGGTGGTGACGCACTGGGTGACTGGACGCGACGCGCTGGACCTGCACCCCGGCGACATCTTCTGGTGCACCGCCGACCCGGGTTGGGTGACCGGCACGTCTTACGGGATCATCGCTCCCCTGCTGCATGGGGTGACGTCGATCGTGGACGAGGCCGAATTCGACGCCGAACGCTGGTACGCCATCTTGTCCGAGCAGCAGGTGACCGTCTGGTACACCGCGCCGACCGCGATCAGGATGCTGATGAAGGCCGGCCCAGAGCTGGCCGCCGCCCGCCCGCGTCCAGACTTGCGCTTCGTCGCCAGCGTCGGTGAGCCGCTCAACCCCGAGGCGGTCTGGTGGGGTCAGGAGGTGCTCGGGCTGCCGATCCACGACAACTGGTGGCAGACCGAGACCGGCGGCATCATGCTCGCCAACACCCCGGCCTTCGACATCTTGCCCGGCTCGATGGGACGCCCGCTGCCCGGGGTGGACGCGGCCATCGTCGTCCGTGGTGCTGCCGGGCTCGAGTTGGCGGGCGAGGACACCGAGGGCGAACTGGTGCTGCGCAGCGGATGGCCGGGGATGTTCCGGGGTTACCTCAACGACCCCGAGCGCTATGCGCGCTGCTTCAGCGGCGAGTGGTACCTCACCGGCGACCTGGCCCTGCGGGACGCCGGCGGCTACTACTGGTTCGTGGGGCGGGCCGATGACGTGATCAAGTCGGCCGGGCACCTGATCGGCCCGTTCGAGGTGGAAAGCGTCCTGATGGAGCACCCCGGGGTGGCAGAGGCGGGCGTGATCGGCAAGCCCGACGAACTGGCCGGCGAACTGGTCAAGGCATTCGTCTCGCTGAAGCAGGGGTACCAGGCGAGTGACGAGTTGCGGCTGGAGATTCTCGGCCACGCCCGGCGCCGGCTTGGGGCGGCCGTGGCACCGAAGGAGATCGCCTTCCTCGACGCGCTGCCACGCACCCGAAGCGGCAAGATCATGCGCCGGTTGTTGAAGGCCCGCGAATTGGGCCTGCCCGAAGGTGACACATCGACCCTGGAAGGTGGTGGCTGATGACCGAACTCCAAGTGGACGCAGCCCTCGGCGTCGCGCTGCTGACCGACATGCTGCGGGTGCGCCGGATGGAGGAGAAATGCGCCGAACTGTACGGGGCGTCCAAGATTCGTGGGTTCCTGCACCTCTACATCGGTGAGGAGGCGTGCGCGTCTGGGGTGTTGCGGGCGGTGGGCCCTAAGGACAACGTCGTCGCCACCTACCGTGAGCACGGCCATGCCTTGGTGCGTGGCGTCCCGATGACCGCGATCATGGCCGAGATGTTCGGCAAGGCGACTGGTTGCGCCCGGGGCCGTGGCGGATCGATGCACCTGTTCGACGCCTCGCGGCGCTTCTACGGTGGCACCGCGATCGTGGGTGCTGGCCTGCCGCTGGCGGCCGGGCTGGGGTTGGCCGACACGATGCTGGGTCGTGACGCGGTGACGGTCTGTTTCTTCGGTGACGGGGCGGTCGCCGAAGGCGCGTTCCACGAGTCGCTGAACCTGGCCGCGCTGTGGCAGCTGCCGGTGCTGTTCGTGTGCGAGAACAACCTGTACGCGATGGGCACCGCCTTGACCCGTCACCAGTCCCAGACCGACCTGACCGTCAAGGCGGCCAGCTACAACATGCCGGCGACATCGGCCGATGGCATGGATGCCCTCGCCGTCCACGCCGCGGCGGTCGAGGCGCTGGCCAGCGTCCGGGACGAGGGCGGGCCGGCGTTCCTGGAGTTGCGCACCTACCGGTTCCGGGCGCACTCGATGTTCGACCCCGACCTGTACCGGGAGAAGGCGGAGATCGAGGCGTGGAAGCAGCTTGATCCGATCCCCGCCCTGGCCGGGCAGTTGCGTGCGGCTGGTCTGCTGGACGACGCCGGTTATGCCGCGCTGGACGCAGCCGCCGAGGCGGAGGTGGCCGAAGCGGTGGCGTTCGCCGAGGCCGCCGAGTGGGCGCCGGTCGACGACCTGCTGACCGATGTCGTTGGAGGTGTGCGATGAGGATGACCTACCGTGAGGCGATCCGGGCGGGCCTGCACCAGGGGTTGACCACCGATCCGCGGGTCTTCCTGATGGGCGAGGATGTCGGCCGCTACGGCGGCGCCTACGCGATGTCACTGGGTTTTCTTGACGAGTTCGGACCCGAGCGGATCAGGGATACTCCCTTGTCAGAGCTTGGTTTTGTGGGAGCCGGGATCGGCGCCGCGATGGGTGGGGTGCGTCCGGTCGTGGAGGTGATGACGGTGAACTTCAGCCTGCTCGCCATCGACCAGATCGTGAACATGGCGGCGCTGTACCGGCACATGTCGGGTGGGCAGTTCAACGTCCCGGTGATCATCCGGATGGCCACTGGTGCCGGACGCCAACTCGGCGCCCAGCATTCCCACAGCCTGGAGAACTGGTATGCCCACGTCCCCGGCCTGAAGGTGGTGGCCCCGGCCACGGTCGCCGATGCACGCGGGATGCTCCCGGCCGCCCTGGCCGAACCGGATCCGGTGATCATCTTCGAACACGTCATGCTCTACAACGACGAAGACGAAGTGGGCGACTGGCAGTGCGACCTGACTCACGCCGCCATCCGGCGTCCGGGCAGCGATGTCAGCATCATCACCTACGGTGGCTGCCTGCCGAAGGCCCTGGCGGCAGCCGAGACGCTGGCCGTGGCGGGCATCGACGCCGAGGTGGTAGACCTGCGCGTCCTGCGCCCGCTGGACCGCCAGACCATCGCCGACAGCGTCCGGCGCACCCACCGGGTGGTGGTGGTCGACGAGGGCTGGAAGACCGGGAGTCTGGCCGGTGAGGTGATCGCCGGGCTGGCCGAGGATTCCTTCTACGACTTGGACGCCGCGCCCCGGCGGGTGTGCGCCGCGGAGGTGCCGATCCCCTACGCCAAACACCTTGAGGACGCCGCCCTGCCGTCGACCGCAGCCATCGTCGAGACCGTGCGGCAGGTGTGCGGTGCGTGAGTTCACACTGCCGTCGCTGGGCGCCGAGATGGACTCCGGCAAGTTGATCGAGTGGCTCATCAAGCCCGGAGAAGCGGTGCACAAGGGCCAGGTGGTGGCCATCGTGGAGACCACCAAAGCCGAAATCGATGTGGAGATCTGGTTCGACGGCGTGGTTGGCGAGTTGCTCACCGTCCCTGGCGAGACCGTCCCCGTCGGTGCGGTGATGGCGAAGATCCTGACTCCCGATGAGGCTCCACCCGCCCGCACCGAAGGCGTTCGCCAACGGGTCTCGCCGGCCGCCCGGCGTCGTGCCGCCGAACTGGGCCTCGATCTGGGTGCGATCGTCGGCACCGGTGAGCAGGGAGCCGTCACGCTGGCCGATTTGGA
>CALMKG010000538.1 GCA_937867175.1 uncultured Propionibacterium sp.
GTCCAAGGATTCACCCCCATCCAGCGGCATGGGCCGGATGGGGGGCTCCGACCGGAGGGGTTACAAGTCCCGGCCGTGCTGGTCAGGCCCGTTGGGCAAGAATCACACCACTACCCCACCACAACCACACCAGACCACCAGTGGGGGGCCAAGAGGGGCCAAGCAGAGGTACAGTGGACACCTCTAGGGCGGCAACAGGGGCCACACGGGCCACCAACTAGGGACAACAATGAGGCAAAGATGTGGCCACAAAAGGGACAGTGTGCTGGTAGGTGATGATGACAAAGGAGCAACACGCCCCACACGGTGCAGGTGCTGAGGCACCAGGTAGGCAACAGTGGACTCACTGAACACCGTCCACGGAGTGCCAGCTATCCTCCCGATTTGGGTCAGTCGATATCCGGGTGTCACCAAACAGGGGGAGCGGGCACATTCCATGGGCATGAGCGTGATGGAGGGACACATGTCCGAACCTTCAACGATCGACGACGAAGCACTGAGCCGGGTCGTGGCTGTCATCAACGGCAAGGGTGGGGTACTGAAGACCAGCATCGTCGCCAACGTGGCGGGGCGCCTCGCTGACAGCGGGATGCGCGTGCTGGCGGTCGACCTCGACGTCTCCGGAAACCTCAAGCTTGATTTCGGTCTCGTCGATTCATCCGATGACGACAACGGCAAGGGCATCGTGGACGCGGTGTGGAATGGCACCCAGCTTCCCGTGGTGCGTGACGCGCGCCCCAACCTGGACTTCGTCTTCGGTGGTCGTGCCCTGGAAGTGTTGGGGCAACTGTCCAGGACCCCCACAGCAGTCGACGACCTGCCCACTGGGAGCGTGGGTGGCGAGTGCGCAGCCCGCCTGGCCGAGATCGCTGACGACTACGACATGATCTTCCTGGACTGTCCGCCCGGCAACGGTGATCTGCAGGACATGGCGTTGGCCGCTACCAGGTGGGTGCTCATCCCGACGAAGACCGATCCTGCGAGCTGGGATGGGTTGCGAGGGGTGGGGCCGCGCGTGAAGAGGGCTCGCCGCGCCAACCCGTCCGTGCGCTATCTGGGCGTCGTGGTGACCGCCCACAATCCGGCAGCCACCCGCGTGCAGCGCAACACCAAGACCCGTCTGGATGAGGTGGGGGAGACCGTCCCGCTCTTCGACGCGTTCATTCGCCACTCCGAGACTGCGGCACACGACTGCAGGTCGCGTGGGCAACTCGCGCACGAGCTCGCGGATGACGCCCAAGAACTCAAAGGCCGCCGGCTCGCCTTCCTCGCAGCACGTCGGCGGGGGAACCAGAGCAACGTGATCACCCTGCCGACCGCCCTGTCCGCCTCCGCGGGGGGTCTTGCCGGTGACTACACCCGACTGGCGGAGGAGATCTGCCAACGGGTGACGGCAGCAGAACAGTCCACCACGGTCACGGCGGGAGCACAGGCATGAGCAAAAGCACCGCACGTGAGTTCGCCGGAGGCCGTTTGGCGAACTTCGAGGACGCCGACGAGACCACCCCGGTGCTCTCCCTCCCGCCGCGGCCCCGCAGGGGAGCCCCGCGCCCCGCCGTGACGGTACGCGACGAACCTCCCCAGGTCGACGTCCCCGAGGAGACAGAGACCGCACAGCCGGCCGGGCGGTCCGCCAGCGTCCCCGACGAGCGGATCCGGCCATCCAACGTACACATCCCGGTGGCCCTGCTCGAGCCGTTGACGAAGAAGTGCGCAGCTGAGGGACTCTCCCACGGCGAGATCATCATCGTCGCTGTTGAGCATGCCTACCCGCGGCTGCGGGACCTCATCCACCCCGCCGCCACGGCCGGTGGGAACCTGTTCGACTCACGGCGCAGCGGGACCGCCGGACGTGCCGCCCGTTCCGCCGCGGGCCCGCTCACTCCGCTGAACTACCGGTTGCGGGGCACGGACTTCGCCACCCTGGACCGCCTGGTCCAGGAGTTCGGCGCGAGTTCCCGAGGCCACCTGATCACCGCCGCACTCAGCGACTACCTCACCAACACGACCTGAACAACCAACAGCAGGGGGGCATCACATCGTGGCCATCACCACTTCCGTTCGCGACGCCACTGAGAGCGGTGCGCCGGCC
>CALMKG010000539.1 GCA_937867175.1 uncultured Propionibacterium sp.
CGAACGCGACCGCAACCGGCCGGCCTACGCCCAAGCCCGCATCGACGAGATCAACGCGGAAGTCCGCCAGAAGACCGCCAACACCGATCCGCACACCCGGCGCCGTGCAGCCGAGACACGCCTCGCGGCTGCGACCACCACGTCCCGGCACGACCTCGACGCACCGCCGTCGCGGCCCGACCACGAAGGTCCAGGCCGTTGACGCCACGTCGCTCAGAATCGCTCTGAGCGAACTTCGCGCCCCTCCCACTCGAAAACACCGCCCGAATTGGCTCTGACGGCGCGTCAGGAAGCCTTCTGAGCGCGGTTTTGCACGACACGACCTGACCAGAGACCCGCTCGGCCGAGTCGACCACCCGACCACCACCACTGTCGAGATGCAGCCAATCTTGGCCAACCCGAGGTTTGGCCAAAGAACACCGTGACCCTCGACATTCGAGGGGGCAGTTCCGCTCTGAGCAGGCGGCGACTGGCGACATCCCGCTGTCATCTAGCCCCGGGAAAGGTCCGGTCTTGAGTTCGTCACAGCATGGCGAGATCCCGCCCTCGATGAGTCAGCGCACATGAACGCTGACGGCGCGCGGCCGGCCATCGCTGCCGGCGGTGATCTTGACGTCGACTCTGCCGCCACGTTCCGGACGGTCAGCGATGTCGCCATCAAGACTGCTGTGGTGGAAGAGGATTCGTCCGTTCACCGAAGGCGAGAGCAAGAACCCAAAGCCGCGGTCACCGATAGGTTCGCAGACGAGTGCCGCGACGGTTGAATCTCCGGGAGGGTCGGTGAGTTCGGGCGGGATCGCCCGGCAGACGAAGGTCGCACGTGGCGATTCGCCATCGGCCTCGATGGTGTACTGAACCGACTGGCCTACTTCGATCTCACCCGGGTCGATGTCGAACAGCGAGTTGACGTGGAAGAAGTGTTCGCCCTCGGGACCTGCCAGGAAGCCGAACCCTCTCTCGGAAACGAACCTGGCGACTTCGCCGACGATCCACTCGATGCCGCCGGGAGGCTGCGTTTGGAGCTCTGAGTCGGTGCCCTGAGCCGGTGCTGGCACAGCATCGATCTCGCTTCTCAGGCGTCCCACCAAGGTCTTAACGAAGTCCAGGTGTGGGCCGGTGTGCTCTGCCGAGACGACTATGCGGGTTCCGTGCTTCGCCCGGGACAGGGCGACGTACGCGAGGTTCTTGATGCGCTGCTCTGTGCCGCCTACCTTGCGGCCGAGCTCTTCGAGTCCGAAGAGCATCACACGCGAAGCCTCGACACCACGCGCGGAGTGGTAGGTGACGACGCGCACCGTGTCGGCCGGGAGTGGGCGGCGCTTGGCGTGGCTGTCATCGACCTGGTCGAGATACTCGACATCAATCGATCGGAGTGCGTCGCAGACGCGCTCGCCCATCGCGCTCCACTTGTTCGTGCGCGGCACGAGGATCGCCAGGTCGCCCGGTGACCCGATCCGCTTGAGCAGGTCCAACTCCTCCTCAATGAGCGCGGCGTATGCCTTTACGACCCGGTCTCTGTAAGTGGAATTGGACATGGTCTCGGCGAGGACGGGCATGTTCGACAACGTAGGCGCCGTCCCGAGGCGGTCGAAGTCGTCATCTGAGAAGTCGAGATCGCCGAGATCGAGCTGGAGTCGCGGATCATCGACCCGTTGTGGTTCGGGATTGGTGTGATGGAACGGGTGGGTCTGGAGCCAGTCATCAATCCCCGACATGTCCGGCGACTGTTCGTACGTGCACTGGGCGACGTAGAAGTCGGCCTTCGCCGTGCGAAACACTCGACGGAGATTCTCGACCGTCTGCGCCTCCTTGGCACGCTTCGTGTACTCGGTTAGCCACTGCGCGGGGGAATCTCGGTACAGGGCCTGCCCGGCGCCCTCCGCGACGAACCACTCGGCCTGCGGCTCGGCGTGCCACACGAGGAGGTCGTGCATCCAGGGCTCGAGGTCCTGTGCTTCGTCAACGAGAACTGTTCCATAGGTATCGGCTGGCGCCGCGCTGGACTTGAGGCGGTCGACCATGTTGGTTGCAGAAGCGTTGTAGGAGCTCCGGTCGAAGTCGGATTCGTCCCACGCATAGCGCCTCAACAGTTGGAAGACATCGACGATGTCGACGGCACTCGTGGCGCCTCGCGCATGAGAGTCGAGTAGCAGCATTCGGCGAAGTTCGGCGGCCAGAACCATGTTGTAGCAGGCGAGCAGCACGCTTCTTCCGGCCCTGGCATGGCCAACCGCGATCTCTAGCAGGCGGAACGTCTTGCCGGTCCCTGGCCTACCGCGGAAAAGCACTTCCTTCGGCTCTCCGGGCTCGAGGTATTGCTTGCGTCGCGTGCGGGTGTTGGTCTCGACGACCTTCATCCGCTCCACGTCGACCAAGGTTGGCTCGACGGTGGCCAGCGGGGAGATCGCGGCCTTGACGGCTTCTATATCCCGATCCGAAAGGTCAGGACGGCGTGCTGGTGCGCCGCCGAGTGGAGGGCGCTGGATCGCTCGTTCCAGGACCGCGACCAACGACGTCTCGGACTCGAGGTCCTCGGCGAAGACCATGCCCTCCGCTTGGGCGGCGACCGCCGGCCCCCGCCACCTTGCCAGGAAGTCCGCTCGCGTGATCCGTGGCCAGGCCGCCGTGACAAAGAAGTACGGCGGATGCCTGAGGCCTGCCACGTCACGCAGGTACTGACTCAGCTGGATCTGTGCGGTGCGTGCCTGCTTCAGCGGTGTCTTGGTCCCTGGCCGATTGCGGATCCGACACACGCCGGCGCCGTACTCATCGATCGCATCGAGAGTGACCGCCTTGACCTCGGTTACGAATGCCCCGACTCCGGGGATCGCAATGATCGTGTCGATGTCACCAACACCAGGCAGGTGGTCAACGCCAAACCAAAGGTGGGTTCGATCGTCAACGATCGCGCTAAGGGCTTGGGCGAACCGCTTCTCTCCCTCGTGGCCATCGCCGGAGGGAAGCTCAGTGTGAACCGTAGCCACGTCGACCTCCCAGGTGGAGCAGCCTAGTAATGGAAGCCCCCAGACGGCACCGCTCCCGCGGCATCGGCCACAGCAATGGCTCGTGCAGGCTGTTGAGAACACCCAGCCGGCCGCAGTGCCATAGCACCTGCATCAGTCTCCTCGCCCTCGACGGTGTCGTCGGGGAGGGCGGCGGTGATCACATCGAGGATCGCGCGTTCTGACTCGATGTCCGCGTTCGTCGCGAAGTCGATGCCGGACTTCGCATGGATGCTCGGCGCTCCGCCGTATGCAGCCCGCACGGTCGCCGCCCCTGCTCCGGCCGCCGCCAAGGCGATCTCAACGTCGCGTGACAACGCAGTCACGTCGGCTCGCGTTGCGCAGTGAGATCAGCCCCAAAGACCAGTGCTGGGCCACCATGAGCGTGGACCTCGCGCTCGAGCGCGAGTCCGATCTTTGTCGCAACCCGCTGCGAGGCGATGTTGCTCGGCCGGATGATCGCGACCAGATGACCAAGGCCGGCGTCCCGTGCGGCGGCGCGCACCGACCCCGCCGCTTCGGATGCGTAGCCCTGGCGCCGAAGAGGCGTGCGCACGTGCCAGCCGACTTCGACCAGCTGCTCTCCCTCAACGTCCTGCATCGTCAGACCGCAGTCGCCCACGAAATCCCCCGCGTGGGTCTCGATCACCCAGAGGCCAAATCCGTAGTGCTCATAGTTGCCGAGGGTCCACTCGATCCAGCCTCAGGGCCGCGCGATCCGCCGATCTCCAGAGTCGCGATCCCGGCCAGGTCGCCCGCGGTCATCTCGCGAAACCGCAGACGCGGCGTCGGTGCTGGAAGCATGTCCGAACTCTAAGGTGGCGCGTGCGGAACGATTCGCCGACTTTCTGCCGTGACCTAGGTATGACCACGATGATGGACTCGATGGAACTGCCCGAGGACGACGAGCGTCCACTGACCCAGGCCGAGGTCGACGCCTTTCAGCGCGAGAGCCTGTTCATGCGTCCGGACGAGGTCGACCCCGACTTCCACCCTCGCCTGGGCAACATCTCTGTCGGATTCACGATGAAAGGCATTGCTCGGGCGGTGGAGCCCTCGCCTGTCGAGTACGTCGCGCTCGACATTCGGGAGGACGACGACCACATCAAGGAAGCCCTCGCGATCCACAAGTGGAACCAGGTGTGGGAGTCCGCCCAGTTCCGGCGGCGCTACTTCGACGAGGACGAACTACCCGAGCAAATGGCCCGGATCGCCGACCTGGGAGATCTCAACGTCAGTTTCGTCCCGCGGACCAACTCGCGTTACCACGAGTACGCGCCACTGCTGTATACGCTCCCGGCGAGCACCC
>CALMKG010000540.1 GCA_937867175.1 uncultured Propionibacterium sp.
AACCCCCCCCGGGCGAACCCCATCCCTGCGCCCCGGGACCGAAACTGGCGATGCCCTGTCCAGCGGCCAGCATCCACGCCCCAGAGCCGAGGATCGCCGTGAGTGCGACCGCCGGAATCCACCACGACCCGCGTGCCCGGCTCATCGCGGACCTCCGGGGCCGTTCGACCGGCCGGACGCGAGAACCGCCCGCATCCGCTGGTACGTCTCCAGGTCCAGCTCGCCCGTCGCGTAGCGACGGTCCAGGACCTGCTCAGGCGACTCGGTGGGGGGCAACCCGCGCGGTCCACCGTCCATCCGGTCATCCCGGCCGGCGAAGGCTCGGGTGACCAACCAGATGATCAGGGTGATCACAGCGACCCAGAAGATCGCCATCGCAACCCAGCCGCCGACGCCCATTCCCCATCCGTATCCCATCATCGTGGGACAGACCTTCATCCCGCCGTGTGACGATGTTCTGGCGCCTCGGTGGCGCATGAGTCCGATCCGCCTGAACAGGAGTCCCGCTTTGCCTTCCACGCCTGGGGCCGACACAAACAAGAACGGACGCCGCCTCGGCGATCTTCGAGCGGCTCGGAAGCCGATCGACCTCGCCGGAAGGGTGGAGCAGACGTGGTCACACCCGAGCCAGGTCGCGTAAACGCGGGAAGCAGCCGTCCCAGAACGGTGCTTGTCGCGCCCGTGTGGATTGCCGGCTCGGGCGGCCTTGGGCGGCGGCGGTCGGTGCTGCTCGCCGTCGCTGGCGGGCTGGCGACCGAGACGGCCTTCCCGGGACGGTCCTGGTGGCCGATGGCTTTCGTCGGCGTCGCCCTGCTGCTGCTCGCGCTGTGGCGAGATTCGGCACGCTGGGGTTTCGTGGTGGGCACGCTGTACGGGCTGGCGTTCTTCTTGCCGCACGTGTGGTGGGCCAACGAGGCGGTGGGCCAACCGATCGGTTGGGTGGCGCTGTCGATCCTCCAGGCGCTCTACCTCGGCGCGTTCGGCGCGGCCTGGGTCTGGGTGCGACGTGGGATGTGGGTGTGCGAGCGCACCTGGTTGCAGGCGGTGGTGGCGGCGATCGTGTGGGTCGGGGTCGAGCAGGTTCGGGGCCGGTGGCCCTTCGGCGGGTTCCCGTGGGGGATGCTCGCCTTCTCCCAGACGGACGCCCCGCTCCTCCGCCTCGCCCCGATTGGCGGTGAGACCCTGGTCAGTGGCGCCGTCGTTGCCATCGCCGCCCTCCTCGCCGTTGCCCTCATGAACCTCAGCCGGCTCCGGATGGGTGGTGCGGGTGCCGCCCTCGCCCTCGCCCTCGCCGTCGTGCTCCTGCCCGCCCTGGTGCCGCTGAGCACTGCCGCCGAGTCCGGCACGTTGCGTGTGGGGGCGGTGCAGGGGAACGTGCCCCAGCAGGGCGCCGAGGCGATGTCCCAGGCGCGGGAGGTGGCCGCGAACCACGCCGCGGGTACCGTGGCGTTGCTTGATCGTGTCGGGCCGGGCGAGCTGGATCTGGTGTTGTGGCCGGAGAGTGCCTCCGACATCGACCCGCGCACCGACCCCGGCGTCGCCACCGTCGTCACCGCGGCGGCGCGGGCGGCCGGCGCGCCGATCCTGCTGGGCACCCAACAGTTTCAGCCCGGGCTGCGCTACAACGACTACATCCTGTGGGAGCCCGGCGCTGGCGCGGACGCCGAGGTGGCCTACACCAAGCAGCGCCCGGTGCCCTTCGGTGAGTACATCCCCTACCGCGACCTCTTCCGGCGCCTCACCCCGGCGGTGGACCTCGTCACGAGGGACATGGTCGCGGGCCGCGGGCCGGCACTCATACCGGTGCCAATCACGCGGCTGGGACGCACGGTGCCGGTGACCATCGCGATCTGTTTCGAGGTCGCCTTCGACGATCTGATCCGGGAGGGAGTGCTGGCCGGTGGTGAGTTCATCGTCATCCCGACCAACAACGCCTCCTTCGGGATGACCCAGGAGTCGACGCAGCAGCTGGCCATGTCCCGATTTCGGGCGGCCGAGCATGGCAGGGCGGTAGTCCAGGTCTCCACCGTCGGCGTCAGCGGCGTGATCGGCCCTGACGGTGGCGTTGTGGCTCAGACGGGGCTGTTCACCGCCGAGCAGATGATCGAGGAACTCCCCCTGCGCACATCCATCACACTCGCAGCCCGGTTGGGGGAGTGGCCCGGGATGTTCGTGAGTGCGCTCACCGCCGTCCTCCTTGTTGCGGGGCTCACCCGCCGCCGGGGCGGGCGCTGATCCGGCGGCCAGGCGGGCGGCGGGAGCGCTCGACGGGGCAGAGCGGTGATGCGTGGTCTCCGCCCCGCCGGCCCGTCCGTGGCCGGCAGTTACGAACCGTCAGGCAAGGACGGGGGAGCGGCTCAGGCCACGGCGCTGTAGGCGTCAGGATCCGCGTCGAAGAGCTCGGCGCAGTGAGCGCAGCAGAGAAGTGGTACCTCTCGCCCTGGAAGTCGCGGACCAGCCCGGAGGCCTCGGCCTGCGACTTGCTGGTGGTTTGAGCGCGTGTGAGGTGCTCGCCGAGCGCGCCTACGTCACGAACCGCCGAGGGCCGGCCGGTGTGGGCAGCACGCCGGGGGATGGTGGGGAAGCTTCGCGGGAGATCAGATGGCAGGCCGCCGAGGAGCGTCGTGAGCGGAGCCCCGCCCGGCTGCCCACCGGCAGTGGATGAGGTCCGGCCGGCGGGAAGACTGCCCAGTACGTCACACCCCGACGGCGGGCGAGGCCCGGGTTGAGGTCCGCCGGCCGGGGGTAGATCTGCCAATGCGTGGGGTAGACGTGAAGGGATGCGCTGGCCAGCAGCCCGGGAGGCGGTGGAGGGAAGCCAGCACCGGGATGGTAGGTCAGCCAGGTGAGGATGGGGGTACCCGCGAGGATGACGCCGTCGCGGCAGGGGCGCTGACGCCGGGCGCCTGAGCTTCGACGCCGTGCTCGCCAAGCAGGTGACCCGCGGAGACGCGCGTGAGGGCGACCCTGTCCGGGTACGCCGCCCGCGGACCCCGCCCGGGCGTGGCCGCACAGCACTGCCGGCAGCGCTGCTCAGGTGCGGTAGCGCCAGCACGCCCGC
>CALMKG010000541.1 GCA_937867175.1 uncultured Propionibacterium sp.
AAGCCACTGGGGTGCTGCAGCTGCAGAACAAGCTCGACTTCGCCGACCTGGCCGGTCTGGTCGACGTGGTCTACCAGGTGACCTGCGACGGCGAGGTCGTGGAGACCGGTGGTGTCGGGGCGCTGCCGTCCATTGCCGCGGGCGCCACCGGGACGATCCCGCTCGGCATCGCCGTGCCCCAAACCGGTAAGTGCTTCCTCAAGATCAACTACCACCTGAGCGGGCCGGCGCGTCTGGTGCCTGCCGGCCACCTGCTCGGGTTCGACGAGATCCCACTGGCCAACGCCGATGGACGCAACCAGACCGCAGTGCGGTTGCTGGAGGCGACCGACGAGGGGTGCGCGGCACTGCGGGTGAGCGCTGGCGGCCGTCATCTCACGATCACCGGCGACTGCTTCGAGTACGTCCTCGACCAAACGAACGGCCTGTTCACCACGATGCAGTACGCCGGTGAGCAGCTGCTGACCAGACCGATGGAGCTCAACATCTGGCGGGCCCCGACCGACAACGACATGTACCTGAAGCAGCAGTGGCAGGCGGCGCAATACCATCAGGCTCGCGCCAGGGCTTACCGCACCGACTACTCGGCGGGGCCGGACGGGGTGACGGTGACCAGCAGCATGGCGCTGGTCGCCCCGGTGGTGCAGCCGATCGCCCACATCGACACCGTCTGGCAGATCGACCGCTCCGGTGCGGTGCGGGTTCACATGAAGGTGCGGCGCGGCGCTGGATTCCCGGAATTGCCCCGGTTCGGCCTGCGGCTGTTCCTGGACGAGGCGATGGATCAAGTCGTCTACTGCGGCCTTGGCCCCCAGGAGAGCTATCCCGACAAGCGCCGGGCCAGTTCCTACGGCAGATACACCGCGACGGTGGCCGAACTGCACGAGGACTACATTCGGCCGCAGGAGAACGGCAGCCATGACGACTGTGACTACGTCGTCATGGCCAGCGGGCAGCGCTCCATCACTGCGGTGAGCCGGACCGCTTTCAGCTTCAATGCCTCGCCCTACACCCAAGAGGAATTGACCAACACCAAGCACAACGTGGAGCTGGTCGCCTCGGGTGACACCGTTTGGTGTCTCGACTACGCCCAGAACGGAATCGGGTCGAACAGCTGCGGGCCGGAAGTGCTGGAAAAATACCAGCTCAATGCCCCCGAATTCCGGTTTGAACTCACCTTGGTTCCGGCCGTCCAAACGATTTAGAAGACCCCAGGTAACCACACATCAGACAGGAGTGAACATATGAGCAGTACGAAATACCTAAAGTGGTACAACAAGGTCGGATACGGGTCTGGAGACGTCGGCGGAAACGTCGTCTATGCCCTCCTGGCGTTCTTCGTCATGATCTACCTGACCGACACGATGGGCCTCAATCCCGGGATCGTCGGCACCTTGATCATGGCTGCGAAGATCTTCGACGGTGTTTCCGACATCATCTTCGGGTCGCTGATCGACAAGACGAACACCAAGATGGGCAAGGCCCGGCCGTGGATGTTCTGGGCGTACTTCGGCTGCGCGGCGATGCTCATCGCCATCTTCGCGATTCCGCCGAGCTTGGGTGACTTCGCGATGTATGCGTGGTTCTTCATCACCTATGTGCTGCTGAACGCGGTCTTCTTCACCGCCAACAACATCGCCTACTCCACGCTGACCGCGCTGATCACCAAGAACGCCGAGGAGCGGGTGCAGATGGGCTCCATCCGTTTCATGTTCGCGTTCGGGACGAGCCTACTGATCCAGGTGGCCACCGTCGGAATGGTGCAGACGTTCGGTGGTGGCGCCGAGGCCTGGCGCACCGTTGCCATCATCTATGCGGTGATCGGCTTGGTCATCAACACCATCTCGGTGTTCTCGGTACGAGAACTGCCCGCAAAGGTGCTGTATGAACGCACCGACGAGACCGAGGGCGAGGAACTGGCGGCGATAGCCGACGACAAGCACTCCTTCATCGAGTCCCTCAAGCTGCTGGTCGCGAACAAGTATTACCTGTTGATCGTGGCGGTCTTCATTCTCGGCCAGGTCTTCACGGCCATGCTGGGGACCGGCAT
>CALMKG010000542.1 GCA_937867175.1 uncultured Propionibacterium sp.
ACCCCGGAGGTCTCGGGCATCGTCTCCGGCTATGCCGCGATCCGGCCGGCCCGCGATGCGCTTACCGAGATGATGCGCGCGATCATCGCCGACCGCGGACGCATTGTCGTCGAGGGACGTGACATCACCACGGTGGTCGCCCCGGACGCCGACGTGCGCGTCCTGCTGCAGGCAGACCCGCAACGCCGTATCGCGCGCCGGGTCCGGCAACTGAACGGGGCAGCTGACGAAGATACGGTGACCAGCCAAGTGATCGGGCGCGACGCCGCAGATGCTGCGTCCAGCGAGTTCGAGACCCCCGCGGAGGGGGTCACCCTGATCGATTCTTCCAAGCTCGACCTCGCTGCTGTGATCGAACTGGTCGTCAACTTGGTGCCACGCTCACTGAGGTAGGCGATCAGGCGCTGAGTCTGCGGACGGCCCCGAGTGGTCCGGTCGGGTAGTTTTGGGCGGGTGAGCCAAGCCACAGATCCGCAAGCGCCAACCGCGCGTCCCGTCGTCGCAGTCGTCGGGCGACCCAACGTGGGCAAGTCGACTCTGGTGAATCGCATCCTCGGACGCCGCGAGGCCGTCGTACACGACATGCCTGGTGTCACCCGCGACCGGGTGAGTTACGACGCCGAGTGGGCAGGCCGGGAGTTCGTGCTGGTCGACACCGGCGGTTGGGTGTCCGACGCAACTGGCATGGCGGCGCAGATCGCTGAGCAGGCGGAGATCGCGATCCAACTGGCCGATGCCGTCATCTTCGTGGTGGACGCCACGGTCGGCACCACCGACGAGGACGAGGCTGTCGTGCAGGTGCTGCGCCGCAGCCGCAAGCCCGTCGTGCTGACCGCCAACAAGGTCGACAACCAGCGCCTCGAGGCGGACGCGGCCTCAATGTGGAACCTCGGGCTGGGGGAGCCGTGGCCTGTGTCGGCGCTGCACGGGCGCGGGGTCGGCGACCTGCTTGATGCGTTGCTCGAGGTGATCCCGGCCTCCGATGCGCTGCGTCCCGTGGCGCAGGACGGCCCGCGCCGGGTGGCGATCGTCGGCAAGCCGAACGTGGGCAAGTCGTCACTGCTGAACCGGCTCGCGGGGGAGACCCGATCCGTGGTCTCCGAGGTCTCGGGTACCACAGTCGACCCGGTCGACGAGCTGGTGTCGATCGGCGGCGAGCCTTACCTGCTGATCGACACCGCCGGCATCCGCAAGCGGGTGAAAGAGGCCTCCGGCAGCGAGTACTACGCCTGGCTACGCACTCAGGCCGCGATCGAACGGGCCGAATGCTGCATCGTGGTGGTGGATGCCGCCGAACCGGTCTCCGAGCAAGACCTGAAGATTCTGTCCCAGGTTGAGCAGGCGGGCAAGGCGTTGGTGGTCGCCTACAACAAGTGGGACCTGACCGACGAGGAACGCCGCCGCTACTTGGACCGCGAGATCGAACGGGACCTCAACGCGTGGGCGTGGGCTCCGCATGTCAACCTTTCGGCACTCACCGGGCGCAACGTAGACAAACTCGCCAAGGCGATCGAGCTGGCGCTGCTGGGCTGGCAGACCCGGATCAGCACCGGGCAGCTGAACTCGTTCCTGGGACGAGTGGTCGCCTCGCATCCCCATCCGGTGCGCGGCGGCAAGCAGCCGCGCATTCTTTTCGGGACGCAGGCGCATGTCAGCCCGCCAACTTTCGCGCTGTTCACCTCCGGCCAGCTGGATCCCCAGTACGTGCGCTTCGTGGAACGCCGGCTGCGTGAGGAGTTCGGCTTCGAGGGCACTCCGGTGCAGATCGACGTCCGAGCCCGGGCCAAGCGGAAGGACCGCTGAGTCCACCAGGCCGGCTCAGAGTTCCTTGCGGCGGAAGATCACGATCGCCAGGGCGAGGAAGACCACGATGCCCCCGAACGCGGTGGCGACTGGCCAGACCAGTTCGACGTCCTGATTGGCTGCCAGCATCGACACAGCCTCGGTCAGCCCGATGAATGAATACTGCTTGGCGGGCTGCCAGATCGCCAGGATCATCGTCAGCGTCAGGGTTCCGAAGGCGATCCCGAAAGCCGCGATGGTGCTGGGCACCAGGCAGGATACAGCGATGGTCAGCGCGATGAAGGTGAGCGCCAAGACGAACCAGAGGCCAACGGCACGCCAGACATGTGCGAACTGCACATCGGCGAAGAAGGCCGCGGTCACCACCGAGGTGAGGGCAGTGCCGAT
>CALMKG010000543.1 GCA_937867175.1 uncultured Propionibacterium sp.
GCGTGGTCGACGAACTCATCCCAGGCGCCCGCCACGGCGGCGACCGGGTCGGAGTCGGTGCGCCGGCGCCGCGTCCGCCGCGCCTTTAGCCAGATGATCGCCGCGAACGGGCCCAGCAGCAGGATCAGGCCGCCCAGACCGGCCCCAAGGATGCCCCACGGGATCTGCAGCACGTCGTCACGGTGGTCGTCGGCGGGGTCGTCGGTCACCGCCGGCGGCAGCTCCACCGGCGGCTCGGGCGGCGCAGGGGGCTGCAACACCTGCTGGCGTGGCACCGACTTCGGTTTGGGCACTCGCGTCTGGGGCACTTGATCCCGGGGCGGCGTGGGGTCGAAGACGGCCCAGCCGGCACCTTCGAAGGGCACCTCGACCCAGGCGCGGACGTCGTCGCCGGTGAGGCTCGACTGCCCGTCGCCGGCGTCCTGGGTTGGGTAGGCACCCATCACCACCCGGGCCGGTAGGCCGAGGCTGTGCAGCATCAACGCCATCAGCACTGCGTACTGTTCGTCGTCGCCGACCATCTCTTCGGCCGCCAACATGCGGGCCAGCCGGTCGGCATGATGGCCGGGCCGGGCGTCCGGGCTCTCGTCACGGGCGAAGTACCCGTTCTTGGTGAGGTAACGCTCGATAGCTCTGGCCCGACCCAGCTGGGTAACCTCGCCGCCGGTCACCTCCAGAGCCAACGCCGCCACCCCATCGGGCAGATTGCTGTCCGGTGTCCCGCTCAGGGGCGGGGTCGCCACGCCAGCGAGCTGGCCGTCGGACAGTGTCGGTGCAACGACCGTCTGAAGGGTGTAACTGGCGTCTCCGGTCATCGCTGTGCTCAGCGCTGCCTGCGCCCAACGGTTGAAATGCAGGCCGGCAGCCAGTTGCTCGGCGTCTGTGCCGGTGAACGTCCAGTGGTAGGGGACGCCCACCGAGGGCAGCCACGGCCCGATAAGACCGGTGGCGGTGACCTCGACTGTCGTCCCACCGCCGGCCGGCGGGGTGGCCAGGCGTTCGGGCGCCCGGTCGTAGCGGCCCTGCCCGGTAGTCGGGTCGGACATGCCGAAGACGATGCCGTTGTAGGTGTCCATCACCGCGAACCGGACGCGGGCGCCGGCCGGCAGCCCGCTCACTGTGACCAGCGGTGTGCGCTCCAGGTCGGTGGTGTAGTGCCGAAACGACGCCAGCGGCGAGGCGTACTCCTGAACGTCGAGCGGCGGCTCGACCAGGTCGCGCAGCACCGTGCGGTCGTCGAAGGTGGGGCTGGCGGCGGCCAGCGGTATTGCGATGCCCCCTGCTACCGCCAGGGTGAGCGCGGCGGCGATCACTCGGCGCCGGGTGTACACGAGCGCCACGGTGCGTCCCTGGGTGCGGGTCAGCGAATCGCCGGCCGATTCGTCGACGGAGCGACGGCCCACCAGGATCGTTTCGCCTGTCCCGACCCGGCGTCGCTGACCCGCCCAGGCCCACCAGACCAGCAACGCAGCGAACCAGGCCGCCACCGGCCAGCCGGCGGGCCGCGTCCCCGCCAACCCCCAGGCCACCCCGACGACGCCCATCGCGATGATCGGCAGACTGCCCGCCACGTGATGGCGCGTCCGCAGCGTGATCAGGCCGGACGCCAACCCGCACGCCAGCCCGACCAGCCACGGCAGCACCGACGGGCCGAGGTAGCCGGCGGCCGGCGGAGTGAGGGTGAGCATGTCTTTCCAGACCGTGCCGACCTGGACTACGAGCAGTTGCAGCGTCTGCGCGGTCGGCAGCAGCCCCGCGATCGTGGTTGTGCGCAGCGCCACCGGGCCGCCGAGCAGCAGGTACCCGGCCAGCGCTGCGACTGCCGTGGTCAAGGCGTCCCAGCGCCACCGGGTGGCCGCGACCGCGATCAGCAGACCGATCACGACGCCCCCGCCCGCGGCCAGCGCGCCCACTCCGTCGCCGAATACCAGCTCGAACGGCACCACGACCGGGACGAACAACCCCGCCAGCACCCCGGCCGCCCACAACGGCAGACCAGTCTGCCCGCGCATCACGACCCACCCCCGCGTCGCACCAGACGGGGTAGGTCCGCCAGCGCCGGGCAGTCGGCGACGGCGGTCCGGCCGATCTGGCTGCGGGCCGGCGTGCCACCCGGCGATACCCTGACAACCCCGGTGTCGACGTCCGGGCCGGCTAGCGACGACCAGCGTGCGATGTCTGCGTCCGGCATGTCCGGCCCGCAAACTACGGTCAGCACCGAGACGGAACGGCGCTGGGCGAGCACCTCACGGACCCGGTCGGTCAAAGCTGGCGGTGAGGCGTCGAGGGTCAGTTCGGCCAGCGCGTCGAGCATCCGGATCGCCGAGGTGGTCGACACCCAGCCGCTCGACGTCGCGAACGAGACCGCCCGGCCACGGGTGAGACCGGCCAGCGCCAGCGAGGCCGCCGCCGAGATGCCGAGTTCGAAGGCGTCCGGCTGCCAGTCCGCCGCCGCCGTGTCGAGCAGGATCACGTGGTGGGATCGCCGGGTCTCCTCGAACTGGCGGACCATCAGCTGACCCTCGCGGGCGGTGGTCGGCCAGTGCACATGGCGGCGGTCGTCGCCGGGCACGTAGTTGCGCAGCGCGTGGAACGAGACGTCGGACGAGGACAACTTGGCGGTCGTGACGCCCTCGGCGTCCGAGAGGAAGCCGGTCGCATCGAACGGGACGCGAACCGTGCGGGGATGGACGATCAATCGCTGCGGGTCAGCCCAGGCGCGGACGCTCAGCAGCATCCCCAGGGCGTCGCCGCGCACCGAGCGGGCCGGGCCGAGCACCACGACGCCACGCCGCCGGGCGGGGATGTCGAAGACCTCCGACCACGTCTGGCCACCACCCAGTGCCGGCACCACGAACTGGGGCGCGTCGCCACCGACCGGCAACTCGACCACACCGGCGCGCACCCGCCGCTCGCCGGGATTGTGCACCCGCAGTTCACCGGTTGCAGTCTCGCCGACCTTGGCGCGGGTGCTGCCCAGCAGGATCGAAACCTGTGCCCACGAGCCGCCGAGCACGCTGCCGACGCCGACGAGCAGACAGACGGCGCCGACGACGGCCACCACCCCCGCTTCGATCCAGCCGGCCAGCCCCGCCAAGACAGCAGCCGCCACCACGATCGCCGCCACCGCCCAGCCGGTCCAGGTGACCGCCCGCAGCCCGGCCATCGGCCGCCGAAGCACTGTCTTGCGGGTCACCGACGCCTCAGATTCCGGACGCCGGCGCGGCGACGGTGTTGAGCGCGCGGGCGATGACGGCCGCGGCGGTGGCCCCGGAGAACGAGGCGTCCGGATCGACCACGATGCGGTGCTCCCAGACCGGGCCCGCAAGGGCCTTCACGTCGTCGGGCAGCACGAAGTGGCGGCCCTGCGCGACCGCCCAGACCTGGGCGCAGCGCACCATGCCTAGTGCCCCCCGGGTGGAGACCCCGAGCTGAACGGTCGCGTCGGTGCGCGTCGCCTCGGCCAGCCCGGCCACGTAGTCGAGCACTGCTCGGTCGGTGTGCGTCTGGGCGGCCAGCCCCGCCAGCACGCCGATGTCGCCGGTCGACAGCACCGGGTGCAGCCGACGCGAGCGGTCGGGCGCCGCCGCCCCCGCCAGCACTTCGATCATGGCGGCGCGCGCCGGATAGCCCAGCGATGTTTTGATCAGGAACCGGTCGAGCTGGGCCTCGGGCAGCGGGTAGGTGCCGGCCTGCTCGATCGGGTTCTGGGTGGCGATCACCATGAAGGGGTTCCCCACCGGGTGCGTTTCGCCGCTAACCGTGACCTGCTGCTCGTCCATCACCTCCAGCAGCGCCGACTGGGTCTTGGGTGAGGCGCGGTTGATCTCATCGGCCAGCACGATCTGGGCGAAGACCGGGCCTTCATGGAACTTCCACTGGCCGGTCTGCTGGTTGAACATGGTCACCCCGGTGATGTCGGAGGGCAACATGTCGGGGGTGAACTGGAGGCGTGAGTGCTTGCCGGCGATGGACGCCGCCATCGCCCTCGCCAGCGCGGTCTTGCCGGTGCCCGGGGCGTCCTCCAGCAGCAGGTGCCCGCCGGCGAACAGCGCGGTCAGCGCCAGCCGGATCGGGTGCGGCTTGTCGAGCAGGGCTTGGCCCAGGTTGCCCGCGAGCGCGTCGAACCTGCCGGCGAACTGCGCCGCGTCCTGTTGGCTCAGCGTCATGGTGGCTCCTTCGTGGTGGTCAGGAGGCGGGCCGGCAGGTCAGGGTGCTGCCGATCCAGCCGGTTAGCGTCTTCTGGTCGGTGATGTTGGTGCGCAGGCCCGAGGCCGTCCAGGACGAGTACGACGAGACCCGGAAGGTGCGGCGCTGAGAGTCGACGTCGGAGACGAACGTGCAGGTGAGCGGGACCTCCGGGGTCCAGTTGTTGTCTGGGCGCACCTCGAAGCTGTGGCACTGTTCGGTGGATCCGGATGCCAACCCAGGCACCTCGCCGCCGGTGCACTGCCTTGGCTGGACACTGAAGGTGCCCCACGCTCCTGCAGTCGCCGATGCCGAGTCGCCGCAGCTGCCGTCGGCGTAGCAGGCCTTGACGACGCCGGTCGCCGTCCGGCCGGCGGCGACGGCCACCGTCTTGCTGCCGGTCAGCGACGCCGAACTGGTCTGTTCACCGCCCACCGTCAGCACGATCGAGGTGACCGCCGGGCCGCCGTTGTCGGCGCCGGACGTCCAGGCGAAGGTGACGGCACCATCGCCCGAAGTGGCGGTCAGGGTGGGCGTCGGCGGCGGACCGTACGGGGTGACGGCCGGTGTCGTCACGCTCGGGCCGACTGCGGCCGAGCCGAGGCCGTCCGCTGTCTGCCGGAACGAGAAGGTGACCGGGACGCCGTTGGGGAACCCCTCGAGGGTCGTGTCGGTCAGCTCGCGCCAATCGCCACCAGTGGAGTACTCGACGGTCAACTGGCTGCGTCGGTAACCGTTCCCGGCCACCGGGCTCGCGCCGGTGATGGCGATCTCGCCGTCGCGGCCGGTGGCACGCACTGTCGGCGTCGCGATCGGCAGCGGCACCGAGACGGCCTGGAACGACAGCTCCCGCTCCGGGGACCAGCCACCCTCGGTGTGTAGGGCTACCGACAGCGTGCTCTGTTCGGCAGCGGGCACCTCGACCACCGCCGAGGTCACTGACCCGTCCGATGAGATCGTTCGCTCGCCGGCGGCGGTGGTGATCCGCACCTGGTCCCACGCACGCCCATTGCTGCTGCCGGGATAAACCCAGCTGACCTCGACCTTCGCCAAACCGGGCGAGTCGGGGGGCAGGTACTTCTGGGCGACCGAGACCGGGCCGGGCGGGGCGCCGAACGGCACCGCGACCGCGCAGGGCTCGGAGGTTTCGGACGCCTCGACCGCCCTGTTGCGTGCCTGCACCGAAACCGTGTAGCCCTCGCCGTTGACCAGCCGGTCGATGACGGCGGAGCTGGCGTCCCCTGCGACGGCGATCTGCCGGCTCTGCGCACCCGACAGGTACAAGGTGTAGCCCTCGATCGCCGAACCTTGGTTGACCGGAGGCGTCCAGTTGACGTTGATCGACCCGTCGCCGGCCGTGCAGACCGGCGGGTTGGGGCGTCCGGGACGCAGGTCGACCAGCACCGGCGCCGAGACCGGCGAACTGGGCGAGTCACCCACGTCGTTGGTGGCCACCACCGAGAAGGCATGCTTCTCACCGTTGGTGAGCCCGGTCACGGGGCAGGACGCCACCTGGCAGCGGTAGCTGGTGCCGGTGGTCGCGTTCGTGAGGGTGAACCCGGTGATCGGCGCCCCGTTGTCGGGTCCCGGGGTGAACGTGACCAGCGCCGACCCTGCCCCGGTCGCGACGACCTGCACATCGCTCGGGGCGGCGGGCCGGTCACGCACGTACAGTCGCACCTGCCCCTCGACGACGCGGTCCTGGTCTCCGGTGGCGTCGATCACCTGGTAGGCGATGGCGACCTGCCCGTGGAAGCCGTTCGGCAGCTGGATCTTCAGCAGCGTGCCGTCGGGGGTCACCGAGGCCACTTCGCCGCTCACCGCCCACGTCTTCTGGATGCGCAGCGGCTGGCCCGGGAACGGGTTGATGGTGTAGTTGGCGATGTCGATCACCTCGGTGCCGCCAGCATTGGCGGCGGCGACCACCGCGTCGGAAACCTGCACTAGCGGGCGGGTGGAGGTCGTTACAGTGACCGGGATCGCAGTGGTCACCGTGCCCGACCCGTCGTCGACCCCGATACCGATGGTGCCGGCGGGTCCCTTCGGATGGTCGGCGTCCACCTGCACGGTGATCCGGGCGCCGTCCGGTGTGACCGTCACGCCGGGTGGCGCGTCCAGCACCGAATAGCTGAACTGGCTGGGGTCGGCGGTGTCGGGGTCGGAGACCATCAGCGTCAGGTCGACAACCACCGGTGGGTCACCGGCGGCCACCTTGACCGGTGTTGGGGTGAGAACCGGCGGGTGGTTGACGCTGGCCTGCACCCGGATGGGGATCGTCAGGTTCGCGGTCAGTGCTGCGCGGTCTTCGGCGGTGCCGTCGCTCACCTCGAACGAGACCGCCGTCTCGCCCGCGAAATCGGGCTGTGACTTGAAGACGATCGTGTGGTCGTCGGGCACGCCGGGCTCGCCGTCCGAACCGAGGGACGCCTTCACGCTGCCGGGATCGTTCAGATGAGGTGTGCGGTCGGGGCGGGTCACGACGTAATTGCGCAGGTCGAGGGAGATCTGCTCGCCGGCACGCACCTCGACGGGTAGCCGCGTGGCGTCCAGCGTCGGCCGGGTGCGGGCCATCCCGGGCACCGACACCACCGCCCAGCCCACCAGCCCGTCCTGGTCGGTCACCGAGTAGACGACCAGCCGCCGGGTCTGTTCGGGGGTGATCGACAGCCGGTCGCCGACGACCGTGACGCCCTTCGCGGACGAGGCGACCGTCATGGCGGCGGCGTCCCCGTCGGGGTCGGAGTCGTTGGCCAGCACATCCACCAAGACTGCCGATCCGTCGTCAGATATCGCCGCGGCGGGCACCACATCGTCGCGGGCCTGCGGGGCCAGCAGCGGGGCGTCCGGTGACACGTTGAGGGTGAGCGCACCGGTGTCGAACCCGCCGCGCCCGTCGGAGACCCGGTAGGACGCCACATACGACCCTGGCTCGTGAGGCGAGGTGACCAGCACCGACGTGCCCTTCGCCGACGCATTGAGGCGCTCATCGGGCGCGGTCACCCCGTCGGGGTCGAGCCGCAGCACGTCATCGTCGGGGTCGAGGTCGTTGTCGAGCACCGGCACCGCCAGTGACCGGTCGGGCCGCACCAGCAGCGTATCGGGCACGGCGCTCGGCGGCTGATTCACACTCGACGGCGGAGCGATGCCCACCCGGACGCGTGCTGTCGCCTGTTTGCCCTGCCGGTCCTCGACGATGTAGGTGAACACGTCGCTGCCGGTCTGGGTGCGTCCCGGGGTGTATTCGAGCCAGTCAGTGCCCAGCGACGCCGTGCCCTTCTGGGGTAGCTGTTCGATACCCACCAGGGTCACCGAGTCGCCGTCTGGGTCGACACCGGCCAGCGGCACCGGGATCCGGGTGGTCTGGCCGGAGAGCGCCCACGCGGTGAGCGCCTTCGGACGCGGGGCTGCGTTGGCGTCGTCCTGCGCGACCACCTCGAACAGCACCGTAGAGGTGCCGAGGTTGCCGGCGGAGTCGCGCACGGTGTAGGCGACATGCAGGAACCCCGGCTGGTTACCGGCCTCGATGCGCACTTGGTCGCTGGTCACGAATGGCGTGCCCACTTCGGGGTCCGCGGTGAATTCGAGGTGCGAGTCGACCCACATCGCCAGTCCGGCCGGTGAGCGGTCGTTGGCCAGCACCGGCACCGATGCGATGTCGCCGACCCGTACCTTGGCCCGGTCGGGCTGCAGCTCCAGGGGCTGTTGGGTGTCGAGGGCGCGGGTGGGCACCACGAGCACCTCGGCGACGGCCTGCGTGGTGCCGTTGGACGCGGTGTAGGTGAACGTCTGCGGTTGGTCGATTGCGACCTGGCTGGCGATCCGCAGCAGGTGGTGGTCGACCAGCGTCACCTTCAGCGGCGAATCCTGCGGCACCTGGACCGATTGCACCACCAGCACACCGCCGGTCGGGTCGGTGTCGTTGTTGAGTGGCGCCACGAGTGCGGTGCCGCCGGTCGGCAGCAGGGCGAGGTCGTCCTCGGCAACCACCGCCTGGGAGGCTGCGGCGTCCACCACGTCGACCCGGATCACCCCAGCCGCCTGCGCCGGACCGTCGGTCACCGAATAGGACAGGTAGTAGCTGCCGGCGGCGCGGGCCGAGAAGGCGATGGTGCCCAGCGTCAGGTCTGCGGTCGCCGTGGTGCCTTGTGGTGCCGGGGAGACCCGGACCAGCGACAGGGTGTCGTCGTTGGGGTCGACGTCGTTGGCCAGTGGCTGGATGAGCGCTTCCTCACCGACGCGGGTGACGGCGAAGTCGCCGTTGGCGATCGGCGGCAGGTTGCCGGGTGGTTCGACCTGCACCGCGAGGTGCCCGGTGCCCTCCTCGCTGCCGTCGGAGACGGTCACGTCGATCACGGCGGTGCCGGGCGCGTGGCCGAGGTTGCGGATCGTCACCGTGCCTGCCTCGTGGTACTGCACCTGCAGACCCTCTGGCCCCTGCGCCCTGGCCAGGAAGATCGGGTCGCCGTCGGGGTCGCGCCAGTCGGGCAGCACGTTGTAGGTGACCTCGGCGTTCGAACCGAGTTTCACTCCGGGGTCGCGCAGTTGTCGTGGGGCGTCGTTGACCGACAGCGGGTGCACGGTGACACTGGCTGTGGCCATCGCCAGTGCCTGACCGTCGTAGGCCTCGTAGTCGAAGCTGGTGGTCCCAGTGCCGTCGGCGGGCACGTCGAAGCTGAGCGCCTGGCCGCCACGGCTGGGCGCGACCTCGCCGAACTCCGGCTGGGTTACCGGCCGCGCGGTGAGGATGTCGCCGTCGAAGTCGGAGTCGTTGAACAGCACGTCGAGAGTGGCTGCGCGTCCGGGCCGGACGCCGAAGTCGTCGTCATTGGCCACCGGCGGTGTGTTTGTCTCGGAGCGCTCAGGGTCGGCGATCTGGTCGGTGGTCTGCGGCGACTCGCCGGCGTCGTCGGCCTCGGCCCGGGTATCGACCGGCTCCCAGTTGTCGGCGAGCACCATGTTGTCGTTCGGCAACCAGACCGAGCCGGTGTCGATGTCGTTCAGCACGATCAGGTCGCGGTTGGTGCGGAACAGCGCCGACTGCGCGGCCTGCAGGGTGTCGACGGTCATCGCCAGCGGCACGTCCTCGTCGTCGCACTGGCGTAGGTAGGCCCCCGACCCCGCCCAGGCGGCGTATTCGCAGCCGGCCAGCCGGACCGGGGCGGCTGGGCGTCCGGCACCGACACCGGGCGCCGAGACCTGGGACGCACGGCCGCCGTCAAGCGGCACCGAGACCAACTCGGAGGCGGTGGCGACCAGCACGTGGTCAGCGTCCGGGCCCGGCTGCTGCAAGACACCGCCGGTCGCCACTCCGTCGTCCGACAGCGATTTAAGGCTGCCGTCGGGCAGCACCAGGGTGTTGCTCACCGCGTCCAACGCGACCGGACGCGCCCCCACCAGCGTGATCGACAGTTCGGCGGTTAGGGGCAGGTTCGGGATGAGGGTGGTGGTGATCCTGCTGGTCGCACCGCGCGGGCTGACCACCACGAAGCGACGGGCCTGGGCGGCCACCGCGGCGACAGTGCCATCGGCGCCGGCGGCCACCACCCCACCCTCAAGGTCGGACGCCAGGGCGGTCCCGTCTGTCATCGGGGATGCGGTGGGGTCGTCGGCCGCCATCACCCACAAGTTGCCCTCACCGGCGTCGAGGACGCCCAGTCGGTCGCCACCCTGGGCGGCCTGCGCGCGTTCGGCCAGCGAGGTCGCCACGCCCAGCCGCATCCCGGCGGCGTCCACGGGCGCGACGGAGTTGACCGAAAGGTCGGTGAAGGTGACGGCGTCGCGGTGCTGGGCCACGTCGAACTCGGACGATGCCGAACGCAGCGAACCGTCGAAGGTTCGCGACTGGTAGTTCAAGTGGCCCACCAGTTTGAGTGACCGGTTGGTCACCCAGATTCCACCGTCGTTCACGTCGACACGCGGCGTGGGAATGCCCGGGTTGACCACCGCCGCGATTACGATGGCAGTCAAGCCAACCGCCAAGCCGAGCACGGGCAGTCGCTTGCGCCACGGCACGCGCCGGGGTCGGTGCGGACGAACAGCGGCGGCGTGCGTCATGGGGCGGCTTACCTCGTGCCGTGGGGGTCGGCTCAGGTTCTGTGGCGGCAACATCACGGCAAGCTGCCGCCCTCAGGATTGTACTCGATGCCTGCGTGTTGGCCATTTCGACAAGTCCCGGGGTTGGGACGCTCGACTACGCGGGGTGCGGGCCAGCCGGTGGTTCGTGGGCTGCTCGCAGCTCCTCGACGCGTCGCCTCAGGGCGTCCAGTTCAGGGCCGAAGATGCGCTGGACGGCGTCCTCGGAGGCCCGTGCCTCCTCGGCTCGGCGATCGGGAGACAGGTTCTCGTATCGTCGATGCAGCGCCTCCCCGGCGTCGCGCAGTTGCTCGCCGAAGCCCTCGTGGGCGAGCAACTGGCGGGGGCTGGTGCGTCCGGCGAGGATGTCGTCGAGCAGTGAGCGCAGGTCGGGGTCGTCGGTGCCGTCGCGTAGCGTCCGCAGTGTCGTGTGTAGCCGAGACGCCATGGCCGCCCGGCCCCGGGTGAAGCCGAACAGGGGATGGGCCGGGTCGTTCGGGTCGAATGCGTCGGTCATCAGGCCTCCTTGAAATTGGCCAGGGAGACCGTCTCGAAGGCCCCGGTGGCACCTGCGATGAGGCCGACCAGGCCGAAGCAGACTGCGACCGTGTTGCCGTGGATGGTCACCACGGTGTTCCAGAGCGCGAGGACGCCAGCGACGCCGACCTCGCCGGGGCCGGTCGAGATGCCCAGTGCCAGCGCGATCGCGTCGATCCCGAGCATGAGGACGGCGTCCAGCAAGGTGCACAGCGCCGAGACGAGAGCCTCGGCCAGCAGGAAGGCCGACCAGGCGAACTGGATGTACAACTCGCCCATGCTTGCCAGTGGGCCAGACTGCGCACCGATCATGGCGAGCAGTTCCCGGAAGTAGGGGGTGGCTGCCGAAGCCGCCTCACCCTGCCAGCAGTTGAACATGATGCCGGCGTCGGTAGCCATCAGGTCGGCCTGTTGCGCGGTGAACTCCGACAGGGCCAAGATCGCGTCGCCGACTTCGGAGATCACCCGGTAGTCGCCGACGACCGCCTTCGCCACCCAGTCGATGGGGTCGAGGCCGATCAGCAACTCGACCAGACCCAGCAGGTAGAACGACGGGCTGATGAAGTCGCCGCCCAGGGTGATCAGGTGTAAGACCCCCTCCGGGATGCCTTCCATGGGCGTGGCCCGCCGCAGGTGGGGCGCATCTGGTGGGAAGCTGACTTGGGGGCCCGGGGTGCCGAGGCTGCCACCGGCGCGGTACTGGGCGTCCTGCCCCAGGTTCGCGAACAGGCCGTCGAATCTGACGGCGATGTCGTCGTCGGCTCGGTCGTAGTCGGTCTGGCATTGTTTGAGCTTGCCGGCCACCGCCGACAAGACGCGTTCGCCTGCCTGGCCGTTGGTCAGCACGGCAGTCGTGCAGTCACCGTGCTGCCTCATCAGTAGACTGACCAGGCCCTGCCAGCCGCTGAAGGAGTCCATGTAGCCCACGGTGTGGGAGCCGGCGAAGCCATACCAGAACGCGTGATCGTCCAAGCGGCCGGAGGCCTTGGCCAAGATGTCGTCGGGACTGAGCCGGAAGGTGGTCACAGATCCTCCAGGGGTGTTGGGGTGCTGCAGGATGCGACAATAGTATGCATGCGCTTGCTGCTCCCCATGATCACGGCCATGTTCGGACTGATCGGCGTGGGTCTGTTCATCGGCATCGGGCGGGCTTCCACCCGCCAGGAGGGCGTCATGCTGGGCGGTCTCGGTGTGGGTTTCGTCGCCCTGGCGGTCTTGAACGTGCTGCTTTGGCGGGTGCTTGCGGCCCGCGACGACCCGTTGAAGCTCTTCGGCCCCGACGCCAACCCCCTCTGGCTGGCCATGGGGGCCATCGTGGTCGCGATGGTCGTGCTGGTCTTCGTGCTGGATGGTGGGCCCAAGCCGTGACGGTGACGCAGACGCCCGGCGCCCAGCGGACCCTGTACCAAGTTGCGGCGATCGTCCTCGGCGTGGCCGGAATCGCGGCCTGTTTGTCGGCGGGACTCGTGGTGCCGGACGCCGTTGCGCTGGTCCGTCGGCTCGTCTGCGGGATGGCTTTGGTGGCCGCGGCCGTCATCTGCGAGTTGCTCCACCGCATTGTTGGCTCTCGGCTCGTCGGCGGGCGCCGGGATGGGGGCGTGGTCGCACTGTGGATCGTGTTCGGCTGGATCGGGGTCTGCGTGGGCGCCGTGCTCTGTTTGGGGTGAATGGGCCGGCATGTATTAGATTGGGCCTCCTGACAACCCCCGAGACC
>CALMKG010000544.1 GCA_937867175.1 uncultured Propionibacterium sp.
GCCTGCTGCACGACGAGCCGAACTACCAGCACTCCCAACCCACCAAGGTGATGGAATACATGGCGCACGCCGTGCCTTCCATCACCACGCCGAACGCGGCGTCCAGGGAGCTCGTTGAGTCCACCGACTCGGGTCTGGTTGTGGCCTTCGGCGATGTCGGCGCCGTCATCGAGTCCATCCGGTGCCTCGACGCCGACCGCGGCGAGCGGGAGCGCTTGGCGGCCAACGCCTATTCGGCCGCTGCGGCCCACGACTGGAACCGAGACGGCCACGAGTTCGTGGAGCTGCTCGAGCAGTGGGCTGACCGCGCCCGCAAATCCAGCCGTTCTCCGTGACTGAGCGGCGTCCGGGACTGGCCCGTGATACTGGGCTGTCAACTTTGGGCATCCTCCTCTCCGGGGGTGCGCAGTTCGTTGTCTCCCTACTCGTTGGCAGGATCAGCGGCCCTGACGCCCTGGGGTTGATTCGCGGCTCCCTCTCGCTTGCCACCACCGCGAGCCTGCTCTGGCCGTCCGCCGCCGGCCAATCCGCATCTCTGTTCGTCGCACGCTCGCTGGGCGCTGGAGAGCCCGGGCGCGCCGCTGCCTATGAGCGGCACCTCACCCGGACGACGGCGGCGATCACCGTTGTGCTTGCCGTCGCCGTGGCCGCCGTGGCCCGCCTCGTCCTCGACGTGTCGGTGGTGGACTCCGCTTGGGTGGCCGCTCTCGTGGTGGCGTTCTCCGCCTACCAACTCGCCCGTGGCATCCGCTTCGGCCGCGGGCAGATAGCCCGTGCGACATGGTGGGAGGCGGCCGCCGCCGCCATCATGGTGGGACTCCTCGTCGCGGTGCTACTCGTCCAGCTGCCGGGCCTCTACCTCGCACCCCTCGTGACGGGCTATGGCCTGTACGCGGCCGGCGTCTGGCTGCGGCCCGCTCGCGAGCCGGGCCGCCTCGGCGCGCGGGAGCGAGCCGAACTCGGCACCTTCGTGGTCTGGGGCGTGGCGGGCACCCTCGCCTCCTCGGGGCTCCTGCAGCTCTCCATGGTGATCGCCGCCGCCGTGGAGGCGGGCCGGGCGGCCGGACTGTACGCCGCCGCGATCTCCCTCGCCACCCCCATGTCGATGGTGGCCCGCGCGCTCTCCATGGCGCTGTTCCCGGAGATGGCCCGCCAGCACGGTCGCGGGGACGAGACCGTCACACGCGCGATCACGGACCGGGTGACCCGGGGGCTCGTGCTCGTGATGGTGCCAGCCTTCGGCTCGGTGGCGCTGCTCGCCGAGCCGCTCATGGTGCTGGTCTTCGGCACGGAGTACCGGGACGCCGTGCCGGCGTTGCGGGTGCTTCTGCTGGCGGTGTTGCTCACCACGATTCCGGTCGCGGCCGTCAACTCGATCAACGTGCGCGGCCCGCGGGGCGTCCGGGCCTCCGCGTTGATGTCCTGGGGTGGGCTCGTGGTCGGCATGGGGACCATCGGGGCGCTCGTGGGTTCGCGGGGAATCCTGGGCGTGGCTGTGGGGTATCTGGCCGGCTCTGCCGTGACCGCGGGCCTGCCCTATGCATACGTGTGGCGGCGCGACGGGCACCGCTGGTGCCCCCTCACTCTCGCCCTCGTCGCGGCGGTCCTCTCCGTGGCCGCCACGCTCGCGGCGGGCGCCCGTCTCACAGAGTGGACGTGGTCGTTGGGCGCCACGGCGGTGTTCCTCATCACATGGGGTTTATTTGCCAGGCTGTTTTCACAGCGGCGCCGCTCGCGGGCCAGCCGACGAGATGCTCACGGAGGGAGCGTTACTGAACTGTGACGAAGGTTTGACGACGCTGTACGCCTGCGGGAAACCCAACAGGGGGCTTGGAAACCTCGAAGTGGCAACGTTTCGTTGCGCCAGCAGGAGCTTGGTCACGCAGGCCCACCATCACCGGACATCCAGTGTGCGCGGCAACGGTTGCTTATGTGCTTGCATCTTCACGACATGACCCATACAGTCGGAGAAGTACTCCTGAATGCAACGCGGTCAGTGCACTGGCGCAAGCCGCTATAGTGGGGGTACGGAGTATCCACATCCTGACAAGGAGGACTGCTCGAATGAGCAAAATTACCCACCGTGGTGCGCTGGGGGCCCTCGCCGCCGCCGCCATGACTCTCACCCTCGCCCCCATGGCGAGCGCAGAAGTAGTCGACCCCGACCTGCCCCTCATTCCTGGCATCGCCGAGGTGGAGAGCGCGTCGGTCATCCGTATCGCTGACCGCGACCGCATCGGCACTGCCATCGAGGCCGCCCAGACCCGTTCTGACTACGGTTGGAACGTCCCGGGACCGAACATTTTCCAGTGCTCCGGCGGCTTTGCCACTGCACCGCAGTACGAAGGTCGCCGCGCGCGGCTCCCGCTCGGTACCGTGATTGAGGTTGACGCCCTCGGCACACGGAATGACTCGTCCGACACGGTTGAGTGCACCGTCGTCAAGGGCCCGGACCGTTACTCCGGTATCGACATCGTGGTCGCCCGTTCGGATGACTACTCCGACGCGCTCGCGGCCACCCCGCTCGCGGACGTCCTGGACGCCCCCGTGCTGATCAACCCGACGGACAAGCTCGACCCGCGCAACGCGGACGAGATCGCGCGTCTCGCCCAGGGCCGTAACATGGTGACGGTCCACATCCTCGGTGGCACCAACGCCCTCTCAGCCGATGTTGAAGAAGCGATCGATGACGTGATTGCTGCCCCGTTCGTCTGGAGCAACACGCTTCGCTACCAGGGCATCGACCGCTACGAGACCGCCGTCAACATCGCGAAGGTGACCGTTGACTTCTACGGGATCGAATCTGGCGCGGACAGCCTCAACGTGAACCCCTACATCACGACCGGCATCAACTTCCCGGACGCTCTCGCCGCCGGTGCAGCCGCTGCCGCGAACGATGGTGTCGTGCTCCTCACCAAGGGCGAGGCGATGGACAGCCGTGGGTTCACCGAGGACTTCCTCGTCGACCTGAACGACTGGGTTGCGGACACTGAGTTCTGGTGGGACGTCAACACCACCGAGACCTTCGCGGTTGGTGGCCCGGCACACCGTGCGCTCGTGGCCAACGACGTTCGCTTCGTTGAGGCGTACGACGGTGCGGACCGGTACGAGACGGCGACCCTGACGGCCGAAGGCACTTTCGGTGACCCGTCGTTCTTCGCGGTTGTCTCTGGTATGAACTACCCCGACGCGGTCGTGGCCTCGGCCTACATCGCGAACGCTGACGGCCCGCTGCTCCTTTCGGCGCCGGACGCCCTCACCCCCGTCACTGCCGCTTACCTTGCCGACAACGTCGACAACGGGCAGATGGTTGTGACCTTCGGTGGCCCCGGCTCGATGAGCAAGGCTGTCACCGAGGCCATCTCGGACATCTTCGACTACTGATCCTCAGTAGCCCCAGCACGCACTAGCGTGTGAAGAACTGGAAGGACCCCCGCCCAAGGCGGGGGTCCTTCTGCATGCGCCCAACATTCCGCCATCCCCAAGCCAGCGATGCGGTAGTGTCGCCGACGACAGCACCCAGCCCGTTGAGGAGAACCCATGACCGGATTCAAGACGCGCCGCTCCGTTGCCAGCGTTGCCACCGCCCTCGTCGTCGCCACGGCACTGGTCGCGGCGGGTCCGGCACAGGCGGTGGCCTACCACGCGCGGATCGCCGGGCCCGATCGGTATTCCACCTCCGTGCAGATCTCGCGAGTCGGTCACCCCACGGGAGCCTCGGCGGTCTATCTCGCGAATGGCGAGGACTTCCCTGACGCCCTCGCGTCGGGTGCGGCCGCCGGGAGTTCCGGCGCCTCCGTGCTCCTGACCCAGCGGAACGCCATTCCGGACTCCGTCCTGGCAGAGCTTCGGCGCCTCGCCCCCCAGCAGATCCTTCTCATCGGCGGCGAGGGCGCACTCTCGGCCACGGTGGAATCGCAGGCCTCTGCGATCGCGGCGGTGGGCCGGATCAGCGGCCCTGACCGGTACGGGACGGCCGCAGGACTCTCTCGCCGCGTGTTCCCCACAGCAAGCACCGTCTACGTCGCGTCTGGCGTCACCTTCCCGGATGCGCTCTCTGCTGCCGCGTCCGCGGGGCACCGTGACGCTCCCGTCCTCCTGACCGCCCCAGATCGTCTCCCCGACGCGACGCGCGGAGAACTCGAGCGGCTGAAGCCGACCCGCGTGGTCGTTGCCGGCGGTTCGGCCGCGGTGTCGGACGCTGTCCTCTCCGAGATCCGCACCATCTCCCCGTCTTTCCGGGTCGAGGGAGACGACAGGTACGCCACCTCCGTGGCGATCGCTCGAGACGCCTTCGGTTCGGCGAGTGCCGTTTTCCTTGCCTCGGGGACGCGATTCCCGGATGCCCTCTCGGGAGCGGCGTTGGCGGTGCTGCGGGGCGCACCCGTGATCCTCGTCCCGTCCAGTGGTGCTGTCCCTGTGAGCGTGTGCGGTGGACTGCTGTCGCTCGCGCCCACGACGGTTACCGCGCTCGGTGGGGAGGCGGCCATCTCGGAAGCGGTCTTGCGCGACGCGGCCCTGGGATGCCCCGCCCCCGCGGCTGGTGACAGGTGCAC
>CALMKG010000545.1 GCA_937867175.1 uncultured Propionibacterium sp.
CGGGGTCCAAGTGCCGTCGTCGCTGCGGCGCACCAACAGCACCTCCTTCGGCTCATCGAGGGGACGCAACACCACCGCGCAAACGCCGGGGAGCCACAGCGGGGTGTGTCCCACCTTGGCACGCAGAGCCAGCACGAAATCAGGAGTCGGCATGACCCAAGCGTAGAACCCTTAGACTCCCAAGCATGACGATCAACAAGCTGCTGGTGGCCAACCGCGGCGAGATCGCAGTGCGAGTCATCCGGGCGGCCCGGGACGCGGGCATCAGCTCGGTCGCGGTCTACGCCGATTCGGACGCCGCTGCGCTCTTCGTCGACCTGGCCGATGAGGCCTTCGCGCTCAACGGAGCAACCCCTGCGGAGACCTACCTCAACCAGGCCAAGCTGATCGAGATCGCCAAGCGCAGCGGGGCGGACGCTGTGCACCCGGGCTACGGCTTCCTGTCGGAGAATGCCGGCTTCGCTCAGACGGTGATCGACACCGGGATGACGTGGATCGGCCCGTCCCCCGACGCCATCGAGTCGCTCGGCGACAAGGTGAAAGCCCGCCACATCGCGCAGAAGGTCGGTGCACCCTTGGTGCCAGGCACCCCCGATCCGGTTGCCGACGCCGACGAAGTGGTTGCCTTCGCCCAAGCCCACGGACTGCCGGTCGCCATCAAGGCGGCCTTCGGTGGCGGTGGTCGCGGTCTGAGAGTGGCCAGGCGGATGGACGAGATCACCGAACTGTTCAACTCCGCCACGCGGGAGGCAGTGACGGCGTTCGGACGTGGCGAATGCTTCGTCGAGCGGTACCTCGACCGGCCACGCCATGTCGAGACGCAGTGTCTGGCGGACCGCTACGGCCAGGTGGTCGTGGTCTCGACGCGCGATTGCTCGCTGCAGCGTCGGCACCAGAAGCTGGTCGAGGAGGCGCCGGCCCCGTTCCTGTCCCCCGAGCAGGAGACCCGCCTGTATGAGGCGTCGCGTGCGATCCTGCGCGAAGCGGGCTACGTCGGGGCTGGCACGTGTGAGTTCCTGGTTGGTCTGGACGGCACGATCAGCTTCCTGGAGGTCAACACACGCCTCCAGGTCGAGCACCCGGTGAGCGAAGAGGTCACCGGGTGGGACTTGGTGCGCTGGCAATTCGACATCGCCGAGGGAGCTCACCTGCCGGCCGCCGATCCGACCGTGATCGGTCACTCCATCGAGTTGCGCATCAACGCCGAGGATCCCGGACGTGGTTTCATGCCAGCCCCCGGCACACTGACCAGATGGCGTCCCCCAACCGGGCCGGGCGTGCGGATGGAGGAGGGCTACCGCCGCGGGATGACAGTGCCCGGCGCCTTCGACTCGCTGCTCGGCAAGTTGATCATCACCGGGCCGAACCGCCACGAATGCCTGGCCCGCGCCCGCCGTGCGCTGGACGAGTTCATCGTCGACGGCATGCCGACTGTGGTGCCGTTCCACAAGCTGCTTCTGCGAGATCCGGCGTTCATCGCCGAGGACGGCGACTTCCGGGTGCACACGAACTGGATCGAGACCGAGTTCGACGGTCAGATCGAACCGTACGCGGGCGAACTCGGTGAACCGGATGAACCGGTGCCGAGCCGCACAGTGGTGGTGGAGGTAAATGGGCGCCGTCTTGAGGTCAAAGTGCCGGCAAACTTGGGCGGCGGCGGCGCCCCGGTCAAACCGAAGAAGCCCGTCCGCCGGGCGCGGGGCGCCAAGGTCTCCGAGGTCTCCGGTAACGACCTAACCTCACCCATGCAGGGCACCATCGTGAAGACCGCGGTCTCGGACGGCGACACGGTCGCCGAGGGAGACTTGGTCGCCGTTCTGGAGGCCATGAAGATGGAGCAGCCGATCAGCGCCCATCGGGGCGGCGTCGTTCGGGGGTTGGTCGAGGCCGGGACGGCGCTCGGTTCGGGTGATGTCATCTGCCAGATCGTCGACGACTGAGGACGCCCGAAGTCGCCACCTGTCAGCGAGTCACGATTTCGCCGGTGATGGCGTCCACTTCGGCCAAGATGACCGCATGAAGATGTCCGATGGGCACGCCGTCCTCCAGGTGGGCGTCCCAGAACTTGAGGACTGGATCGTGGCGCGCACCCGCCACTACGACGCCCGCTATCTCAGCTCTGACCCCCGGTTCCGGCACGCGCACATCACGGTCTTGGCGCCGTTGCAGCGCGGCGAGTTCGACCTCGCAGCGATGGCGCGGATCGCAGCCTCCACGGCTCCCTTCGATTTCGCGTTGCGCGACCTTGCTGTCTTCGCGAACGGATGCATCCACCTGCCGCCGTTTCCGGACGCGCCGTTCCGCGAACTGACCCGGCGCGCTTGGGCGGCCCATCCCACCGCAGTGCCCAATGGCGCTCCCGATCCGGCTCCGCACCTGACGGTCGACATGATCGGTCCGGCGGTGACGCTGGCCTCCACGCGAGCGCTGCTGGACGATGTGATCCCGGTCGTCTGCCGGGCGCGAGCGCTCGAGTTGGTCTGGTACCAGGCGGGCAATTGCCATCTGCTGGAGCGCTGGCAGATGGAATCCAAGCAACTGCACTGAAACTCAGTCGGCATCTGCGGTGTGACGAAGATCTGGGCAGGGAACCGGGCCGCCGATCCCCCGCCAGCGGGTTCAGATCTGCGATGTGATGACCTTCATGTACTGCGCGCGTTCGAAGGCAGCCGGGTCAGACACGTTGTCGGCGCTCATCGACCCCTGCAGTTGGCGAACCGAATCGTAGTCGTGGTCGGTCAGCCAAGTCCCCAGTTCGGCGAGCATCCGGCCAACCCTGCCGGTCCCGTGCTGGAGCACGGCCGAGGTGGTGCAGGCGACGTCCGCACCGACCAGCAGCGCCTTGACAGCGTCCAGACCGGAGTGGACGCCGGTGGTCGCCGCCAAGGACAGCCCGGGCCGCTGGGCACGCAGGATGCCGATCCATCGCAGCGGGAAGCGCAGCTCCTCCGGATTGGACAGCGCCAACCGACTGGTCATGGCCAAGGCGTCCAAGTCGACCTCCGCGCCGTAGAAGCGGTTGAACAGCACCAGCCCGTTGGCCCCCGCGTCCTCGGCGCGTCGGGCGAAGCTGCTCAGGCCGGTGATGTGCTGCGAAAGCTTGACGGCCAGCGGCACCTCGATTTGGGCGCGCACCATCGAGATGATGCGCAGGTAGCGATCCTCCACCGCCGCCGACGACTCGTCCGGGTTGGTGTTCACCGAGTACAGGTTCAACTCGACCGCATCGGCTCCGGCATCGGCGAGCAGCCTGGCGTACTTCGCCCAGTCGCCAGGACGCGTCCCATTGACGCTGGCCAAGACCGGAATCTGCAGGGCGTCCTTGGCCTGACTCAGCAGCCGCAGGTGCCGATCAGGACCCAAGCGCTCCCAGTCGATGTCCGGCAGCGGCGCCGAAGCGAACTCTGCGAAGTCATCGCCGGTGTCCTGCAGGGCGACCGCGGCCAGTTCCTCGGCCTCCACCTCTTCCTGGAAGAGGCTGGGTAGCACCACCGCGCCGGCGCCGGCGTCCTGCAGACCCCGCAGCGAATCGATGCGCCCGGTCAACGGGCTACAGGACGCGATGATCGGCGTCCGCAACTGCATACCCAGGTAGGTCGTGGTCACGTCGACCATCTCAGTGCTCCTTCGGGCCGAATTCGGGTTCGGGCAGACCCCCGCGGTCGCCCGGCAGGACACGTTCGACGCCGGCCAACTGGCTGTAATAGTGCCAACGTTCGTCGGCGTCCGCCTGCGCCAGCGCGAACAGTTCCGCTGCCCGTTCCGGGTTCGAGCGCTTGAGCATCGAGTACCGGGCCTCACTGCTCATGAAGTCGGCCACCGACCCGACCGGGGCTTTGGAATCCAGGTGCAGCGGGACGGCCCCCTCCTCTTGGCTGGGCCGGAACCGGTAGAGCGGCCAGTAACCGGTCGCCACTGCGTCGGTCTGATGTGACATCGAGGTACCCATGTCGATGCCATGCGCGATGCAGGTGGAGTAGGCGATGACCAAGCTGGGGCCATCCCACGCTTGGGCCTCCAGCAACGCCCGAACCGTTTGCTGTTGGTTGGCCCCCATCGCGATCTGGGCGACATAGACGTTGCCATAGGCTTGGGCGATCATGCCGAGATCCTTCTTCGGCGACGACTTGCCCGCCGAGGCGAACTTGGCGGTCGCGCCGCGCGGGGTTGCCGACGAGGACTGCCCGCCGGTGTTCGAGTAGACCTCGGTGTCGAGCACCAAGACGTTGACGTTGCGTCCCGAACCGAGCACGTGGTCAAGCCCGCCGTAGCCGATGTCGTAGGCCCAGCCGTCCCCGCCGACAATCCACACGGTCTTGTCGACCAGTTCATCGGCCAAAGTGACCAGCGTGGTGGCGCGGGAGTCCACCAGGCCGCCCAGCGACTGTTTGAGGCACGCCACCCGCTCGCGCTGGGCAGCGATGCCGGCCTCGTCGGACTGGTCGGCCTGCAAGAGCCCGGCGACCAGGTCGGCGTCCAACTGATCACCCAACTCGCCGAGTAGCCGACGGGCCTGGCCATTCTGCATCTCCCAGGCCAGCCGAACCCCCAGCCCGAACTCGGCGTTGTCTTCGAACAACGAGTTGCTCCAGGCCGGACCTCTGCCATCGGCATTCGTGGTGTATGGGCTGGTCGGCAGGTTGCCCCCGTAGATGGACGAGCACCCGGTCGCGTTGGCCATGATCAGCCTGTCACCGAAAAGTTGGGTCAGCGTCCGGACGTATGGCGTCTCACCACACCCGGAGCAGGCCAGCGAGAACTCGAACAGTGGCTGCAGCTGCGCGGCACCCTTGACCTGGTCGTTGCGCACTTTGGCGCGGTCCATCTCGGGGATGGCGAGGAAGTAGTCGAAGTTGGTTCGCTCCTGCTCCAAATGCTCGCGGCGCGGCGACATGTTGATCGACTTGTGCTTGACCTCGGTCTTTGACCTGGCTGGGCAGATGTCAACGCAGATGCCGCAGCCGGTGCAGTCGTCGGGCGCCACTTGGACGATCAGCTGGTGGTCGACCAGCTTGCGGTCTTTGTACACCTTGGACAAGAAGCCGTCGGGGGCGTCGGCCAGGTTGGCTGTCGGTGTGACCTTGATCCGGATCGCCGAGTGCGGGCAGACGATCGCGCACTTGCCACAGTCGATGCACAGGCTCGGATCCCAGATGGGGATCTCCTCGGCGATGCCACGCTTCTCGAACTTGGCGGTGCCGCTCGGCCAGGTGCCGTCCACCGGCATCGCCGAAACCGGCAGCAGGTCGCCCTCGCCCCGCAGCATCACCGCGGTGACCTGCTTCACGAAGTCGGGTGCGGAGTGCGGCATGGGCGGCATCCGGTGGATGACGCTGTCGGCGACGGCCGGGATCTGCAGTTCGGTCAAGGCTGAGACGGAGGCGTCGATGGCGGCGAAGTTGCGCTCCACGACGGTGCGACCGCGGCGTCCATAGCTGGCTTCGACCGATGCCTTGATCCGGGCCAGCGCTTGCTCGCGCGGCACGACTCCGGACAGGTAGAAGAAGCAGGGCTGCATGACCGTGTTGATCCGCTTGCCGAGACCGGCCTGCCGGGCCACCTCGGCGGCGTCGATCACCCAGACCTTGAGGTCGCGGTCGATGATCAGCTGTTGCACCTCGACCGGCAGTTCGTCCCAGGTGCCAGGACCGTGCGGAGAGTTGAGCAGCACCACCGCGCCTGGCTTGGCGATGTCGAGGGTGCGCATCTGTGACAGCAGTTCGAACTGGTGGACAGCCACGAAGTCGGCGGCATCGATCAGGTAGGCAGACTTGATCGGGTGGTCACCGAAGCGCAGGTGGCTGACGGTGGTGGCGCCCGACTTGCGCGAGTCATAGACGAAGTAGCCCTGCGCGTGGCGACCCTCGTCCGAACCGATGATCTTCACGGTGTTCTTGGCGGCGCCCACGGTGCCGTCGCTGCCCAGCCCGTAGAAGACCGCGGTGAGGGCGTCGGAGGCCACCTCGAAGTCGTCCGGGATCGCCAGCGACAGGTGGGTGACGTCGTCGTTGATGCCGACGGTGAACCGAGGCTTCGGCGCCTGCCTGGTCAGTTCGGCGAAGACCGCCGCCGCCATCGCGGGGGTGAACTCCTTGGACGACAGCCCGTAGCGACCACCGATCACCTTGGGCATCCCGGTGGCGAAGTGCCCGGCGTTCTCCGCGACGGCGATCATCACGTCGGCGAACAGCGGCTCACCGGCTGCGCCGGGCTCCTTCGTCCGGTCGAGAACCGCGATCGAGCGAGTCGTCTGCGGCAGTGCAGCGACCAGCTCGGACGCCGGGAACGGCCGGTAGAGCCGCAGCGTCACCGCGCCCACCTTCTCGCCTCGCGCCAGCAGTTCGTCGATGGCCTCACAAGTGGTGCCCCAAGCCGACCCAAGCACCACCACAACCCGCTCGGCGTCAGGTGCCCCGTGGTATTCGGCCAGCGAGTACCGGCGGCCGGTGCGAGTGGCAAGTTCGTCGAAGACCTCGGCCACCACCTGCGGCACCGCATCGTGGAAGAGGTTCGCAGCCTCCCGGGCCTGGAAGAAGACGTCCGGGTTCTGCGCGGTGCCGCGGATCTGCGGGGCGTCCGGCGTCAACCCGCGGGCCCGGTGGGCAAGGACATCGGACTCGCGGACCAAAGCGCGCAGGTCGGCGTCGTCGAGGAGCTGGATCTTGTTCTCCTCGTGGCTGGTGCGGAAGCCATCGAAGAAGTGCAGGAACGGCACCCGGCTGCGCAGGGTGGCGCTGTGGGCGGCCAGCGAGAAGTCATGGGCCTCCTGCACGCTGGACGCGCACAGCATCGCCCAGCCCGTCTGCCGGGCACCCATCACGTCGGAGTGGTCACCGAAGATGCTCAGCGCGTGGGTTGCGATGGTGCGCGCCGCAACATGGATGACCGCCGGGGTTAGCTCGCCGGCGATCTTGTACATGTTCGGGATCATCAGCAGCAGGCCCTGGGACGCGGTGAACGTCGTGCCGAGCGTGCCCTTGGTGATCGCGCCATGCAGGGTGCCCGCGGCTCCGGCCTCGGACTGCATCTCGATCACCTCGGGCACCTCGCCCCAAAGGTTACGTCTACCGGCGGCGCTCCAGGCGTCCGCGGACTCGGCCATCGCTGACGACGGGGTGATCGGATAGATCGCGATGACCTCGCTCAGCTTGTGCGCCACCCGCGCTGCCGCCTCGTTGCCGTCCATTGTTGCCCACTGCACACTCACCGCTCCAGCTTCGCACATCGACACCAAGCTGAGTCAGGTGACCGCCGCGGGCTGGACGTCAATGCTGCCCGTAGACGTTCTGGTAACGCTCGAACAACGAATCGATGTTCTCCTGGGCGATCGGGATGACATCACCCAACTGCTTGGCGATATGCACCGTCCGGGCCACCTCTTCCACCATGACCGCTGCCTTGACCGCGTCCTTCGCGTTCTTGCCGATGGTGAACGGACCATGGTTCTGCATCAGCACCGCCCGAGACCTGGAGCCGCTGAGCGTCTCGACGATGCCGCGTCCGATGGAGTCATCGCCGATGATCGCGAACGGCCCCACCGGAATGTCACCACCGAACTCGTCACCCATCATGGTCAGCACGCAAGGGATGGGTTCGCCACGCGCCGCCCAGGCTGTTGCGTAGGTGGAATGCGTGTGCACCACCCCACCGACCTGAGGCATGTGGCGATAGACATAGGCGTGGGCGGCGGTGTCGGACGACGGGGAAAGCCGGTCCGGAGTTCCGTCGTCGATCTTCAGTCCGTCCAACGTGCAGACCACCATGGTGTCGGCATCGAGTTCGTCGTAGGACACCCCGGAGGGCTTGATGACGAACAGCTCCATGCCCGGCACCCGTTCCGAGACATTTCCTGCGGTCCAGACCACCAGTTCCCAACGTGGCAACTCTGCGTGCAGTGCCGCGACCCGCTCACGGGTCGCCTGCACCGCGTCCTGCTGATCGGCTGTGAATTCTGTCAGCTTCAGCATCTCGCGTCTCACGCGCCCTTCTGGATCTGGCGCAGCTTGTACATCACATCATTGCCACCGCGACCGAAGTAGTCGTGCAGTTTGAGGTACTCGGCGTAGATCGGGTCGTATTCCAGCGCGCGTTCCTCGTTCGGCACGTACTGGTTCTCCACCTTCCCGCCCATGGCGGCCGAGGCTGCGAAAACGTCGGGGTAGAGTCCGGCAGCCACGGCGGCGTAGATCGCCGCACCGAGAGCGGGCGCCTGACTGGAAGTGGCCGTCGACAGCGGTCGCCGACAGATGTCGGCGAAAAGCTGCATCAGGAACGCGTTCTTCAGCAGCCCGCCGGCCGCCACGATCTCAGTGATCTCGACGCCGTGCTGCTCGAAGTTCTCGATGATCACGCGGGCGCCGAAGACCGTGGCCTCCAGCAAGGCACGGTACTGGTCCTCGGGCTTGGTGAGCAGGGTCTGACCCAAGATCATGCCCGACAGGTTGGCGTCCGCCAGGATCGACCGGTTGCCGTTGTGCCAGTCCAGAGCGAGCAGGCCGTGCTCACCCACCCGCTGCTGGGCAGCCTTGTTGGTGAGCAACTCGTGAACGCTGATACCTTGCTCAGCGGCCTCAGCTTCGTAGCTGCCCGGCACGCAATTGCTGACGAACCAGGCGAAGATGTCACCGACGGCCGTCTGGCCTGCTTCGAAGCCCCACTTGCCGGGGACTATGCCACCGAGAACGGTGCCGAAAACGCCAGGCACGTCCTTGTACTCGTTGCCCGAAACCACCCAGCAGACCGAGGTGCCCAAGATACCGGTCAGCTGACCCGGTTCCACAGCCTCGACCGCCGGAGCGGTCACGTGGGCGTCGATGTTGCCGACGGCGACCACCACGTCGGTGCTCAGCCCGAGTTCGTCGGCCCACTGCTGGGTCAGGGTGCCGACTGGTTCACCCAGCGGCTTGATCGGGGCGGACATCTTCTCTTCGAAGACGTTGGCGAAACCAGGGTTCAGCGCCGACAGGAACTCCTTGGACGGGTAGGAGCCGTCTTGGTACATGCGCTTGTAGCCGGAGTCACCCTCGGCATAGACGAGATTGCCGGTCAGCATCCAGGGGATCCAGTCGAGCGCGTTCACGATGTGTGCAGCAGCCGCGTAGACCTCGGGGGCTTCTTCGAGAGTCTCCAGCGCCTTGGGCAGCAGCAGTTCGCTGGACAACACCCCGCCGTAGCGTCCCAGCCAGGACTCGTTGCGTTCTTGTGCGAGCTGGACGATTCGGTCGGCCTGCGCCTGGCCGCCGTGATGCTTCCACAACTTGATCCAGGCGTGCGGATTGTCCTTGAACTCGTCCAGTTGGCACAGCGGAGTGCCTTTCTCGTCGGTGACCAGCACGGTCGCCGACGTGTGGTCGAGGCCGATGCCCTTGACCTCGCTGGGATCGATGCCAGCTTGCGCCACAGCGCTCGGGATGCAGTGCCGCAGACAGTCGAGGTAGTCCTGCGGATCTTGCAGGGCGTACTCTGCCGGCAGTGAAGTGCCTGCGAGCTCGCGGACGATCACAGCGTGCGGATAGTCGAGAACTCCGGCGCCCTTTTCCTCACCGGTCTGCGCATCGACCACTATGGCGCGCGCAGAAAGAGTGCCAAAATCCATTCCAATTACGTAGCTCATCACGTTGCCTCTCTGCATTCGGGAAGCCGGGCGGTGGCTCAATCGGCCACCCTTGGACGTCCCCGGAGCCTATCATTGGAGCGACCGGCCGAGCCGGGCTCCAAGGCATTCGACTGTGTTCCAGTCGCTGACTGCCAGCCCCAGAACGAAGGGACATGACCAATGACGAAACTCATCGATCAGGCACTAGAGCGGGCCACCGATACCAAGGCAATCGTGACCGGACGGGGCGTCGTCGATCGAACCGGTGACGTCTTCACCAGCACCTTCGGTGACGCCGCCTGCATTCTGGTCGCCGACGAGAACACTTGGGCTGCCGCCGGCGAGCAGGTCAAGGCGTCACTCGAAGCGGCTGGCGTGAAGCTTCTGGAGCCCTACATCTTCCCCGGCACACCCACTCTCTACGCGGGTTACGAAAACGTTGAGAAGCTGCGCGAGCACCTCCAGGGTGTCGACGCGATCGCCTGCTCGATAGCTTCCGGCACTCTGAACGACATCACGAAGCTCGCCTCTGGTGAGTTGGGTCGTGCGTACATGAACGTCTGCACCGCAGCCTCCATGGACGGCTATGCCGCCTATGGCGCCTCGATCACCCGCGACGGGTTCAAGATCACCCGGAACTGTCCCGCGCCGGCGGCGCTGGTCGCCGACCTGGACATCATGGCCGCTGCCCCGAAGCGGTTGACCGCCATCGGTTACGGCGACCTGATCGAGAAGATCCCGGCGGGTGCCGACTGGTTGGTCGCCGACGAGTTGGGCAGCGAAGCGGTGCGCGAGAACGTCTGGGACCTGGTGCAGCCGCCGCTGATGGATGCCCTCAACGATCCTGAGGGGCTGGCGGCCGGCGACCCGGAGGCCATCGGCAGGCTCGCCGAGGAACTCATCCTGTCGGGCCTGGCGATGCAGGCGATGCAGTCTTCGCGTCCGGCCTCGGGTGCTGGCCACAACTTCTCGCATCAATGGGAGATGGAGGGGCACGGCCTGAACTGGGAACCCCC
>CALMKG010000546.1 GCA_937867175.1 uncultured Propionibacterium sp.
TTCCGCGTCCTCGCTGAGCACACCCAGCCGGTCGCCGGCCCAGGACACCGCCAACTGGCCGGGGGTCTCCTCCCAGCCACCGCCGAGCGGGCCCGGCAAGGTGCTCACCACGCCGCCCGGGGCCTCGCCGATCCTGATCACCGCCCCGTCGCGCACCCCGAACAGGTCTCGCGCGACGACCGGCCGGTCGGGTGCGAACCGGGCCACCGTCGTCATCCGGACCACGCCGTCCATGTCGGTGCCACGGATCGACAACTGCCGCCCGTTGGCTTCGATGCTCACCCCCGTGATCGTGTCGAAGTGGTCCAAGGTGAAAAGCAGCTGTGCGGCGGCCTGGATGCGCTGCTCAGCGGTCAGCGCCTCGATCTCTTCACTGAGGTTGACGTGGGCCACCCCGTCGGCGTCCACCCGCGTACCAAGTGATTGCACCTCGGCGGGAAGGGCGTCCAGCACCGCGGGCCGCAGCCAGCTGCCCGGCCCGCTGATCAGTGCGCGCACCAGCGCATCAGGTGACTGGGGGTTCACATCGGACTGCCGCAGGAAGACCTGCGCCGAGACCAGGCGCTCCCCGCCGGCGTCCAGGTAGTAGACCGGCACCGATTGGAAGGCCCGGTGGAATCGTTGGATCGACATCAGGATGCCGGGGCCGGGGTTGCCGATCCGCCACTCGCCATCCACCTGGGTCATCTGGAAGTTGTGGGTGAAGTCAGGTTCGTAGACCGCGGTGAAGACCTGCTCGGGGTCGAGGCGTCCAACCAGCGGAGCCCGCAGCACCGCCGAGCCATCGGCAGTGACCACTCGGGTCTGCCCGGATGCATCGAAGACTCGGATGCCGCTCTCGGGCCGCCAATCGCCCGCCGCTTCGGGTGTCAGGAACTGTCGGGCCACCAGATAGCCATCACCGGGCGACTCGGACGCGGAGAAGAAACCCTCCAGGATGGCCTCCGGGCTGGCCCCCGCGACCGGCGCCTGGGCGGCGACGTCGATACCTCGGGCACGGCCATCCGGTACCGCAGCCACGCTGACCTGCTCGACAGGCCCACTGGTCGGGAAACTGGTGCAGCCAGCCAATACCAGCACCAGCAAGGTCACGAGCCACCGCCGCCTGGGCCACCGCCGCCTGAGCTGCTCCCAAGGTCGCCGCTGCTCGGCCCGCGCCATCGGCCCCCAGATCACAGCTCCCCCTCACTCGCGCCGGCGACCGTGATCGCCTTCGCAGCGCCGGACGCTGCCGCGTCTGGTGCGAGGTTGCTATCGGTGGGTACCAGCGGCAGCGGCGAGTGGTCGAGGACGGCGCGCTGGGTGCGGGGCAGCGTCAGCCGGAATTGGGCGCCGCGACCGGGGCGTCCCCAGGCCTGCAGCCAGCCGTGGTGCAGCCGGGCGTCCTCAAGAGAGATGGCCAGACCCAGACCGCTGCCGCCGACGATCCGGTTTCGCGACGCGTCGGCCCGCCAGAAGCGTCGGAAGACCTGCTCGGACTGCGACGGCGCGAACCCGACACCGTGATCGCGCACAGTCACCGCGACGGCCTCGGCGTCCCCGGCGACGGTGATGTCGATGGGCCGGTGTTCACCGTGACCGAGTGCGTTGCTGAGCAGGTTCCGGACGATCCGCTGGATGCGCCGCGCGTCGGCCTCGACCAACACCGGGCGCTGGTGGTGGACGCGGATCTCGGTGCCAAGGCGGCGGGCGACCGCCTGCTGGGCGGCCACCTCGGCCTCGACCAGCGCGACCAGGTCGATTTCGTCGGCTGTGAGCACCGCCGCCCCGGCGTCGAAGCGGGAGATCTCGAGTAGATCGGTGAGCATCGATTCGAATCGTTCCTCCTGGTCATGCAGCAGTTCCACGCTGCGTTCCAGGTCGGGCGAGAACTCGTCGCGCGATTCGTGCAGCACTTCGGTAGCCATCCGCATGGTGGTCAGCGGGGTGCGCAGTTCGTGGCTGACGTCGGAGACGAACTGGCGCTGGACTCGTGACAGGTCCTCCAACTGGCTGATCTGGCGTTGCAGTTCGGCGGCCATGTTGTTCATTGAGGTGGCGAGGCTGGCCATCTCGTCGGTGCCACGCACCTGCATGCGTTTGTCGAGGTCGCCGCCGGCGATGCGTCCGGCGACATCGCGAGCCACGCGCAGCGGCACGGTGACCTGCCGCATCACGGTGAACGAGATGACCGCGAGCGCCAGCAGCAGCAGCGCACCGGTCAGCCACAGCGCCCGGCGCAGCACTTGCAGCATCTGCGACTCGGTGTAGGCCGGGAACAGGAAATAGACCGGCGTCAGCTGACCCGACGGCGCCACCAGATGGCCGCCGACCGCCACCCCGGGCTCGCTGGTGCCGTCGTCGTAGCGCACCTCAGCGAGCGTCACGTAAAGCCCTTGCGGGTCTTCGGACATCTCGTCCCGCAGCGTCTGCGGGACGCTGGTCGCCATGATGCCCCGCGACATGTAGATGCTGGCCGCGGTTTCGATGATGACGCTGAACTGGCCGGGCTGGCTGCCCACCTCGTCCGCGAGTTGGCCGAGGCGTTCCAGCAAAGACTCGGTGCGCAGGTCGGTGTCGTCCAACTGGGTCTGCATGCGCTGCAGGGCGGTGGACGCCTCCACGACGCTGGCCTGCTTCTTGGCGTCCACGATGCCGCTGCGTGCCCGGTTGAGGAAGAATTGCCCGCCCAGCAGCACCACGGCTACCGACGCGATCAGGGTGGACGCGATCACCCTGAGCGGTAGCGAGGAGCGCCAGACTGCCACCAGGGTCCGGACGAATAGCTGGTCTTTCCAGGGCACGCTGGTGGCCGGCATCAAACGACGCCCGTCGTCACCTGTTCGCCGGCCCGATATCCCACCCCACGCACGGTGACGACGATCTCGGGATGCTCGGGGTCGAGTTCGACCTTCGAGCGCAGCCGCTGCACGTGCACGTTGACCAGCCGGGTGTCTGCGGCGTGCCGGTAGCCCCAGACCTCTTCGAGCAGCGACTCCCGGCTCAGCACCTGCCGGGGACGTTTGGCCAGCGCGACCAGCAGGTCGAACTCAAGGGGCGTCAGATTGATCGTGGTGTCGCCACGCCGGACGGTGTGGCTGAGGGTCGAGATGGTCAGGTCGCCGATGCGCAACTGTTCGCTGGTGTCTTCGATGACGCGGGAGTTGGCACGCAGCCTGGCCCGCACACGGGCCACCAGCTCTTTGGCCTTGAAGGGTTTGGCGATGTAGTCGTCGGCGCCCTCCTCCAGGCCGCGGACCACGTCGACGGTGTCGGAGCGGGCCGACAGCATGATGATGGGGACGCCGGACAGTTCCCTGATCTGGCGACAGACCCGGATGCCGTCCAGCCCGGGCAGCATCACGTCAAGCAGCACCAGCGCAGGCTGAGTCTGGATGAAGGCGCCCAGTGCCTGGTCGCCGGTCGCGCACCATTCGGTTTCGAAACCCTCCTGCCGCAGGACGATCTGCAGCATTTCAGCCAGGGCGGGATCGTCGTCGACCACCAGGATCAGTTCTCGATAGGCCCCTGGCCCTGCAGATTCGTCCATGCTCCCCCCGCCGGTCGCTGACTGTCGTCCATGCTAGCCCGATGCGCC
>CALMKG010000547.1 GCA_937867175.1 uncultured Propionibacterium sp.
CTGCCTGCCTCAGGACACCTTCGGATGGATGACGTTCAGGTGCATGAGTTGCAGGTTGAGCGCCTCGACCTGGTTGAGCAATGCCCCCAGATCGCTGCCCGACGCGACCCGGTACCGAACCGTCGTGGTGACGGATTCCTGGATCACCTGCCCCCCATCGAGCAGGCTCGCTGACTGGTCATCCAGCCGCCCCCTCAGATCGAGCGTCACGACGTCATCCGCGATCGCCATGCCCACAGCATGCGGTTCCGAGGCGGGCATGGCGTCCATGTTGATCACGTGCAAGCCAGCATGTCGCAGGCGGTGCAACAGACCCATCAAAGCGGCGTTGTCGAGCACGGTTCCCCGCAACACGGTCACGCCGAACTCGTCCTGCCCGGCCAGCACACCGGCCAACTCGTTGCGCAGTTCGTCCGAGACCACGCCCGTCGCATCCACCTGGACGAGGATCTGGCTCATCACAGTCCCCCTTCTGATCGCGTTGCCGAGGTCAGCGGCGGCGCTTGACGAGCCACCCGGTGGCCATGCCGAGGAGGAACACCAGGGTGAGCGTCAGCCACGCCGGCGCGGTGAACTGCAGCATGAACAGGTTACTGACCACCGGATCGCGATTCTGCGCAATGAAGGCGAACGCCACCACTGCGATCGCCACCCCCAGCCAGACGCGCGGGTTCTTGGCATGATCAGTCAAGGAACGTTCGTTGCTCGCATTGGTCATGTCTGCCTCCAAGCTTCGATGGCACCGTCGCGACAATTCTCCGCAGTCATCCCGGTCGGGCGGATCACCCTCTGAGGGTAGTGCCAGGCCGCAGAGCTGCGACGATACTCGAAACCATCAGTCATCGTGCCCGGCGGCGATTTGCCGCCACGAGAGGAAGACCATGTCCGAACTCATCATCATCGGCTACGACGACCACGCCACCGCCGAGAAGGCCTACGAACGCGTCCTGCAGCTGCAGCGCGATTACATCGTCGACCTCACTGGGCTGGCGGTCGTGCGGGTCGATCCCAACGGCAAGCAACACGTCGACACCCCGGCGCCCATCGTCGGCACCTCAGCGGCCTCCGGCGCCTTGTGGGGTTTCATCCTCGGCATCCTCTTCCTCGTCCCAGCCTTGGGCATGGTCGTCGGCGGGTTGTGGGGGGCAGTCATCGGGCGCTTGAACAAGTCCGGAGTCAACAAGGCCTTCCGGCAGAAGGTCAGCGGTCTGCTGGAGCCCGGCAAGGCGGCAGTGGTACTGCTCGCCCGTAAGGTCACCGACGACAAGTTCTCTGCCGCCATGAGTGAGTTCGGCGGTCAGGTGCTGAAGTCGTCGCTGTCGGAGCAGGATGAGCAGGAGCTGATGGCCGAACTCGGCACCCCTACGCAGTGACCGGTCCCGAGGAGTTGTGGTCATCGCCATGTGCCCGGACGCCCAATTCGTTTCGACCGGACGGCTCCCTGAGTCCGGTGAGGTGCAACACGCACTGGACGACGCGCACGAACGGTTCGCGACGAACCACGATGGCCACAATTCCACCGTCTATCCGGCCTTGACCCATGCCGACCCGAGCAGATTCGGTCTTTGCCTGGTCGATGTCACCGGGCACGCCTACACCGCCGGTGAGGTGGACGTCCCGTTCACAATCATGAGCGTGGCCAAACCCTTCGTCTTCGCACTGGTCTGTCAGCAGGTCGGCCCCGACCGTGCCGGCGAATTGATCGGGGTGGACGCCACCGGGCGTCGCTTCGACTCGCTGGCGGCGGTGGAATTGAGCCCCGACGGCCGAACCAACCCCATGGTCAACGCCGGGGCGCTGGCGACCACCAGCCTGATACCGGGCGCCACGGTTGCAGACAAATGGGAAACCATCGTCGACGGGTTGTCCGCTTTCGCCGGGCGACCGCTGACCATCGACCGGTCGACCTACGAATCGGCGTCGGCGAGCAACTTCCGCAACCGGGCGCTGGCTTGGACGCTACGCGGTCGTGACCGGCTGTACGGCGCCCCCGACGAGGTACTCGACCTGTACACCAGGCAGTCCTGCCTGGCCGTGACCGCACGAGACCTGGCCATCATGGGCGCCACGCTGGCGGACGGCGGCGTGAACCCGGTAACCGGGCAGCGGGTACTCGACCAAGCCCTTTGCCACCACGTGCTGGCCGTGATGATCATCGCCGGGCTCTACGAATCTTCCGGAGACTGGTTCTACCGCGTCGGGCTACCGGGCAAGAGCGGGATCGGGGGAGGTATCGTCACCGTCTCCCCCGGCAAAGCCGGTTTGGGCAGCTATTCGCCGCCGCTGGACGCCGCCGGCAACAGCGTCCGGGGTCAACTGAGCGCACGATACTTGTCACAACGACTGGGGCTGGACCTGCTGACTTCCGCACCAGCCCGCTGAGACTGGGGAGCGATGAGTATGGCCAGCGTCGGCCTGACCGAAGCCGAGGCCCGGGCGAGACTCGCCGCGGGCCAGCAGAACACCACGCGCGTGAAACCCACCAGGCCGCGCGATCTGGTGCGCCGCGAGTCCGTCCTGACCATCTTCCATTTGAACATCATCGGCCTGGCGCTGATCCAGTTGTTGATGCGCGAATGGGTCGGTGCCCTGCTGACGCTGCTGGTTTCGCTGGCCACCACCGGCATCCGGGCCGGGCAGGAGGCGATTGCGCGGCGTCGCATTGATGCGGTGGAGCAGACGCTGCGACCGCGCGCGACAGTGGTCCGCGACGGCCGAACCAAGAGTATCGACGCCGACCAGGTCGTCCGGGGTGACCTGCTCGTCATCAGCCCCGGCGACCAGTTCCAGGTGGACGGGCACATCGTCGGCGACGGCAGCCTGATCGTCAACACCTCCATGGTCACCGGCGAGCGCGGGTTGCGACGCGTCCAGGCCGGCGAGGAAGTACTGGCCGGCAGCTACTGCGTGTCGGGACGAGCAAGGTTCCTGGCCGACCGGGTCGGCGCTGACCGGTTCATCCACGCCCGGATCGCCGGCCGCAGGACGCTCGCCGAGCGACCCACACCGCTGGAACGCCTCATCACGCGGATTCTCTATGCGCTGCTGATGGTGGTGGTGGTCTACGCCGCCATCCTGGTGGCCAAGTATTTCCGGCTGGACATCGGTGCTCCCGGCGACGCGTTCATCGACGCCGCCCCGGTCATCTTCAGCCTGCTGCCCACCGGTCTGTACCTGATGATCGTCAGCACCTACTCGACTGGGACCGCAGATCTGGCGAAGATGGGGGCGCTGGTGCACAGCGCCCGGTCGGTCGAAGCGCTGTCCGAATCGAACGTGGTTTGCTTCACCGACGTGGGGTTGCTGTCTGGTGCTGCCATGGACCTCACGCCGGCGCCGCGTCCACCGGACGACGAGGACTGGCCCTCGCCATCGCAGCTGCGCCAGCTAATCGGTGACTTCGCCCGTAGCACGTCGACGCCGACCCCGATCTCGGAGGCGCTGGCTAGGGCGTTCGAGGGCGAACAGAGCATCATCACCACGGAGGCCGCCCATTTCGCCACGCTCGGGTGGACCGCATTGGCCTTCGACGACGACCCGGACCTGTTCGTGTTGGCCGAACCCCGGCTGCTGGACGGCGTGGCCGGGTCGGCCGACGCTGAGGGGCCGCGACCGGATTCGGAACCGGAAGACGGCCAGCTGGACGGTTTGGTCCTGGCTTTCCGGCCGAACGACGTGCCGCTGGTCGATGACGTGGGTCGGCCGCGGCTCCCCGACGGCCTGATCCCGTTGTGCACCATCAAGTACGGGCGGCGGATCCGTCCGGAGACCCTCCAACTCGTCCGGGACTTCGTGGCGTCCGGGGTACGGATCAAGGTCTTCTCCGCGGAGCCACCGGAGCGGGTGATCGCGGCGCTGCGGGCTGCCGGGTTGTCGGCCGAGGACGAGCGGCGGTGGCTCGCCCAAGGTGGCCTGTCGAGCATCGACTTGTCGCAGCTCCCCCAAGACCAGTGGGTGCATGCCGTGAGCGAGCACCGGCTCTTCGGCGGCCTGACACCCGACCAGGTGGGTGAAGTCGTCCGTCTGCTGCGGGCCAGCGGCAACCAGGTGACAGTCGTCGGGGACGGTCTGACCGACCTCGACGCGCTGCAGGAGGCCAACGTGGCGGTGGCCCAGGCCGCCAGCACGCAGGCCGCGCTCGGCAGCGCAGACATCGTGCTGCTCAGCAACTCCCCCGCCGCCCTGCTGAAGGTGCTGCACAAGGGGCAGTCGATGGTGCGTGGCCTGCTCGACGTCATCAAGCTGAACCTGGTGCTGGTCGTCTGTTCGGCGCTGTTGATCGTAGCTGTGCGGTCGACCGGCGCGGGCTTCCCGTACTTGTCGGGCCAGGGCACCCTGATCTCGATCCTGGCGGTGACCGTCCCGTCGCTGGTGCTGCCATTCTGGGCCGCCCACGGGACGGTCTCCAGCGCCAGTTATCGACTGATTCTGGTGCGTTTCGTGCTGCCGCCCGCAGTGCTGCTGTGTGCTTCGGCGTTCCTGGTCTATCTGTTGGTCCTGAACCGGACCGGGGTGGTGGCCACTGCCCAATTGGCGGTCACCTACACACTGCTGTATTCGGGGGTGTTGTTGACCGTGTTGCTTAAACCGCCACTGCGGAACCGGCCGCCGCGCCTGCCCGGCGGACCTGCCGGCCGGGACTGGCGAGGAGTTGTATTGGCCGCAATCCTGGCCACGGTCGGCACACTCGTCCCCGTCGTGCCGCTGGGGCGTCGCTTCTTCCGGTTGGACGTGCTGCCGCACCTCGGCTATTACGTCGCCGTCGCGCTGGCGGTACTCGGTTGGTTGGTGGCGGTGCAAATGGTCTGGCGGTTCTTCCCGCGGGTGGATATTCCGCGGGAAGAACCGCCAGTGACCGACGACGCAGTCAGCCGCGGGTGAACTGGACGGCGATCTGGTCGGCTGCGGTGCGCATCTCGAGCCGATTGCCGTCGACGCTGTAGGTCGCGGCGGATTCCAACGCGGCCATGATCGCGGCCTCTTGCTCCATGATGCCCTCGGGCTCGACGCACATCATCCGGGTGCTGCCCAACGGTCCGATGTCGATGACGCCCTCGGTCGACACCGCATACTCGCCGACCAGCCGGTTGCAGCCGGCCGAGCCCGAGATCGTGTAGTCGTCGCCGAACTCGACCGAAGCCGTGGTGCCGGTCAGCAGGCCCACCACTGCTTCCTTGCCATTGTTGTAGGCCGAGACCTGCCAGCTGGTGCCGGCCAGTTCCTGACTCTCGGCGACGAACGTGGTCGAGGTGGCGCCACCGGCGTCCTTCAGCGTCAGCGTCTCACCCGAGATGGTGAAGGTTCGTGCCGCCACAAGGGCGGCGAGGTAGGCGCCTTCCTGGGCCATCAGGGCCTCATCGCAGGCCATCAGGGTGGACGCGATCGCCTCGTCCACCTGGATGGCGTCACCGTTTATGGTGACCCCTGCGCGGTACCGGTTGCAGCCGCTCGTCCCGGTCACTGCCCCGTCATCGCTGAAGTTGGCGGTGATGACGCTGCCCTCCAGCGGAGGCTGGCCGCCGAGTTCGTCCAGCATCCAGCGGCTGCCGGCCAACCCGCCCGCCGTGACAGAGCTCGCGCTGGCCCCCGACGTCGAGGTCGGGGCAGCACAGGACGTCATGAGCAGCCCGGCAGCGAGCAGGATCAATAGGTGCGGTGCGCGCATTCGCTCTCTCCTTTTCATCATTCGTTCTTTCAAGGTCACGGGATGTTCGGTGGGTAGCCGGGACCCAGAGGGATACCCAGCAGGAACCAGAGTACGAACAGCACCGTCCACACCACCAGGATGACGCCGGAGTAGGGCAGCATCAGTGCGACCACGGTGCCGATACCCGACTTCTTCTGGTACCGCTGGGCGATGGTCACGATGAACGGCAAATAGACCATCAGCGGGGTGATCGCGTTCACCGGCGAGTCCGCCACCCGGTACGCAGCCAGCAGGGTCTGCGGCGCGACGCCCAGCTGACTGAACAGCGGCACGAAGATCGGGGCGAAGATCGCCCACTTCGGCAGCGCGCCGGGCATCAGGAAGTCGAGCAGCACGATCACCAAGATGAACAGGATCAGCAGGGGTATCGGGCCGATGTTCGCCTGCTCCAACAGGCCAGCCAGCGAACCAGCGATGATCCGCGGCATGTTCGACCAGTTGAAGTAGGCGATGAACTGGGCGATCATCAGCAACATCAGCACCATGCCACCCAGACCGGAGAAGGTCTTGGTGATGGCGGCAATGACGTCCTTGGAGCCCTTCATAGTGCCGGCCCCGACGCCGTAGCAGACGCCGGAGACCAAGAAGATCAGCATGATGATGAACAACAGACTGTCCATGAACGGGGTGTTCCCGATGATGTTGCCGGTCTCCGGATCGCGTAGCGGCGCCCCGGGCAGGAAGGTCGCCAGCACCACAACCAAGACCACGGCAAGCAGGCCGAACAGTGCCCACTTGGAGCCCCGCTTGTCGGCTTCGACGGGGATGGCCGCAGCGTCGGTGTGGTCGAGTTGGCCGGGCTCGGGAACCCAGGGGCCGAGGCGGGGCTCGACGATCCGTTCGGTGACCAGCGCCGCGACCAGTGCCAGCACGAACGACATCACCACCATGAAGTAGAAGTTCGCCACGATGGTGATCGGCTCACCGCCGGACAACCCGATGGCTTCGTTCGCGATCTCGGTGATCATGGCGTCGGTGGGCGTCAGCACGATGTTGACCATGAAGATCGTGGCCACGCCGGCGAAACCGGCCGCTAACCCGGCCAGTGGATGGCGTCCCACGCTGGCGAACGCGGCCGCCGCCAGCGGAATCAGGATCAGGTAGCCGGCGTCCGAGGCCACCGACGAGAGCACGCCGACCAGGATCAGTCCGAAGCTGAGGGCCCATTTCGGTAGCGCGCCCACCAGTTTGCGGATCAGCGAACCCAGCAGCCCGGACTCCTCGGCCACGCCGGCGCCCATCATGGCGATGAAGACCACCGCGACGACGCCGAAGCCGGCGAAGTTGCTCACGAAGGACGAGAAGATGAATCGGATGCCGTCAACCGACAGCAGGCTCTTGATCGAAATCGTCTCCTGGACGATCGTCCAGTTCTCCTCGTAGGGGGCGTCAGGGCTGATCATGCCCGGTTGGGTGGTGTCCTCGAAGTAGTCATACTGGGTGACTCCATCGGTGACCGGGACTGCTACGTCCTCGGTGATGCTGACACCGAACAGGCTCAGCAACCAGGACAGAACGATCACGATCAAGATCAGGTAGCCGAACATCAGCGCGGGCGGCGGCACCTTGTTGCCGAGCCGCTCCACCATGCCGAGCAGACCCTTGGGCTGCTCAGCGTCCTGCTCGGTGATTGTGTTTGCGCTCATCTCGGACCGCTCACTTCCGGAAGTTCATCGCAAGGTCGATGAGCAGCCGGGTGCCGAAGCCGGTGGTGCCCTTGTTGCGCCACTTCTCGGCGCTGGCGGACTGCGCAG
>CALMKG010000548.1 GCA_937867175.1 uncultured Propionibacterium sp.
TGTAGACGTAGGTCTTGCCGGTGCCGGTCTCCATCTCAACGTCCAGATTCGGAGCCCCGGGGGCCGCGGCACTGGAGGCGAGCTTGACCGACAGCGGCAGGTTCCGAGACCGCTGCACCACGTGCACGTTCTCCAGCATCTGGGCACCCGACAGTACGATCTCAGCATTACGGAGGCCCGCGTCGGGTCGCTCGTCCGTCTCGAACAGGGTCGGGGCGGTCGCGGGGTTCACCCGGCCGGGGTCGATCCGGTAGGAGATGCCGTCGTGCTTGGGCTGGCCAGCGAAGGTCTCGACGACAGCATCGACAGCGTCGGTCTGGTACTGCTGTACCTTGAACTGGAGCTTCATCGAGAGTCTTTCTTTCTGCAACTGGCGCTGTTCGTCGTCACCGCTAAAAGGTGCTGGGGGCTGTGGATGCCTGTGTTCACGCTGATCCTGACCCCCTCGTGCCCGCCTCGTCGTCGGCTTCCTTCTTGCGGACGGGCTCTACGCGCGCATCTTCGTCGCCTGCGTAAGAAAGCTCCCACCGGGGCTTGGTGCGCGTGCCACGGTTCACGATCACGCCACGCCGCCGCAGTTTGGTGAGTAGGTTCGTGATCTTGGTGGCCTTCTGCTCCGCACTGAGCGCCTCGCTGAGTACAGGTCCGAGCAGGGCATCCATGTCGCTCCGATCGGCGTGTCCCTGCTCCCGCAGCAGGTCAGTCAGGAGTGCGGCGTAGTGGGCGTCGGCCTGGGGCCGGGTCCGGATGTAGTCGGCCATCTCGCCGGTCGCTGCCGCCACTCGTGGCGTGATGCGGCGGTGCGGCTTGCGGCCCTCGATCAGGCCGACTCTGCGCAGGTGCCGGGCGGATGCCTCGCTGATGTCGAGACCTTTCTGCACTCGGTCGAGCGCGAGCACGTCTTCGAGCGGAAGGTCGGTGCGTACCATGAGGAGCTGGGAGTATGACTCGTCGATCACCGCGCCGGGGATCGTGAGCTTCACTTCGCCCAGCGTGCTGAGGTCGTAGTCGGGCAGGGGTAGGAAGCGGCGGACCTGGTCTTGGACCATGCGGTGGATGCCGTAGCCCATCTGGTCGATGAGGTTCAGTTCGGTCATCGCCTCGACGAGGAACGGGTTGCGGTACCTCCACGGCGTTCGTTCATCGAGCGCGTAGTCGTCCGGTGTGCCGTCGTAGAACTCGCCCGCGCTCTCGAACACGATGCGGTCAGCGTGCTCGGTGACGATGATGCGTGAGTTCCTCGTGTAATCCTGGTGGGCGATGCAGTTGTAGAGGGCTTCGAGCAGGCTGCGCTCGTCGTACTTGCTGATCTCGCGATAGATCAGCTCATCTGGCGGCAGCAGGCGAAGCTGTACGTTGCGGATGCGCTTGGCCAGGGCCGTGGTGTTGAGCAGGAACGGCAGACGGAAGTGCTCGTTGGCTCGCTGCTCGCCGACCAGCTTCCACGTCATCTGGGCTGGGTGTGGCGTCAAGAGATGGGTGGAGGTGTCGGCACCGAGGAGTAGGAGTGCCGCCCGGGTGATCGCGCCGTCGCGGGTCAACCTTGCCTTGGAAAGGAACGTTTCGTCGTCCCACGCGGCGATGTCAGAGGCGGGGATGCGCGGCGAGTAGCGTTCCGCGAAGCCTTGGCGGGCACGGGCGATCGCGGCCGGATCAAGATGGCCCAGCGTTGCCTCGGGCACGACGACGGCGCTCCAGTCAGCGCCGATGGTCTGCCGCCTGACCTCATCCAGCTTGTCGAGCGAGAGCGGTACGAGACTCTCACCGGCGCGAGCGCGGTAGTCGCCCTTCCACGAGATTGGAATGCCTCGCGGTGCGGCAGGCACCTCCAGCAACACCACTCGCTTGCCGTCGATGGTGACCTCGTAGACCTCGCGGATCGTGAGCCCCTGGTCAATCGACTGATGGATGTGGTGCTTGAGCGACTGTCGCTGCTGACCATCCACAAGATGGGTTGTACCGACGATCTGGCGACTGTTCGAGACGCCGAAGACGAGCCAACCTGAGGCAAGTTCTCGCAGGTTGGCCTCGTTACTCAAGGCCGAGACGTACTCACCGGTCTTGTCCGCGGAGAACTGTCGTGTTGCCTCCTTGAACTCGACAACCTCGTTCTCCCAACCGGCCAGCAGCCGATGCAGGAGTTCGGTGAGTTCGTCCATCGTCATGGTCATGGCGTTCCTCAGATCGTCCTCACGTCGGTCGCTGGCGAGACCTCGCGGAACACCTGCTCCGCGTTGATGCGCGCCGCGTCAGACCCGAACGCATCGTCGCGGAAGACCGCACGCAGCGGTCCTCGTGCGGCGATCGCTCGCACGACCTCAGGGGTCAGCGACTCCGCGAAGCACGCGATAAGCGCGTCGTCCTCAACCGAGAAGACCTCGATTCCGTGGATCGTTTCGGGAGCGATCGGAAGTGATAGCTCAAGGCCCCAGTCGAGGAGGACTTGGAACAAGAGGTCTTCGCCCGACCGATCCGGCTTGACACTTCCGGTGAAGAGCCCGAGTTCTGCTTGTACGTGCTCGTCGGGCGCCCTTGAAACGTCGACCATATTAGTTGAATCGGCTCGGAGCGATCTGAAACCAGTATCCACGCCACCCGAGACCAATCCTGACTCACGGGCGACTGCGGAGCCGACTCGACGCAGTCGTTCTCGTGCGATATCAGCGATTGTTCTAAGAGGCACGTCTGAACTCTCAGCCGATAGAGGCTCGGGGAGCTGAATAAGGATGAACTGACGCGAAACACCGTCGCGAGCACACGCCTGCATGACGGCCTGCCCGGTGGTTCCTGAACCTGCAAAGAAGTCAAGAACGATCATGGGCTCTGGACCCATCGGAGATAGTGCAAGTAGCCCCTCGATCAACTTCGACGGCTTCGGGTAGTCAAACGGAATATCCCCCATCAGCTCTCGGAACTCAGTTGCACCAAGCTGAGTGCTGCCGTATGCCTGGTGACCAAGAATATTGCGCGGCACGACTTTGCCGGCCTCCGACAGGAACTTCTTGATCCGGGGCATTGCTGACTGTCCGTCAGTTCCCCAGTAGAGCCGGTTGTCGTCAATCAGATCCTGCATCGCGTCCCGAGAGTACTTCCACGACGCCGATCGCGGGGGCCAAACTTCGACGCCGTGTGGATTCACTATCGGGTAGTACAAGTTCGGGCGCTCAGCCGCAGTCTTGTTCGATGTCGCTACGACGGAGTTCCAGCGCCCACGCGGGTCTCCATCAGGGTTGGTGTAGTACTTGTTGTGTTGGTCGTTTCTCTCAAGTCGCTCGATAACCCCAGGTCGCTTCGACCGCGCATACACCAGGATCGTTTCGTGGTCGTTGCTGAAGAACTGAGAGTCATTCGAGGGGCTTACTTTCTTCTGCCAGATGAGTGCGTCTACAAAATTGGCGGCACCAAACGTTTCGTCGCACATCAGGCGCAACGAAGCAACCTCGCCGGAATCAATGCTGATGAAGATCAGCCCATCGTCAGAAAGTAAGTTCCGGGCGAGCTTCAGACGAGGCCAGAGCATGCTCAACCAGTCGGAGTGGAAGCGGCCGTTTGACTCGGGGTTAGCAGTCAGCCGAATTCCTGAATCATCTTCCTGTCCGGAACGCACCAGGTACTCTTCAGTGGTCTCGGCGAAGTCGTCCTCGTATACGAAGTCGTTGCCAGTGTTGTAGGGCGGGTCGATGTAGATCAGCTTGACCTTGCCCAGGTAGGACTCCTGGAGCAGCTTGAGTGCGTCGAGGTTATCGCCCTCAATGAAGAGGTTCTTCGTAGTGTCGAAGTCGACCGACTCCTCCCGCACTGGGCGCAGGGTCTTTGCGATCGGGGCGTTCGCGGCGAACGCGGCGGCACGCTTGCCGGGCCAGTCGAGCCGGTACCGCTCCTGCGGCCCCTCCGTGACGTGGTCGCTCAGCTCCTGGCGCAATAGGTCGAAGTCAACAGCGGTGGTCACGTTGCCCTCCGCGTCCAGGGACTCGGTGATCACAGTTGGGAAGAGTTCGGCGAGCTTCTCAATGTTGCGGGCGGTGAGATCAGGCGAGTGCATGGTGCGCTTATCCATTACGCACCACCACCACACGACGAGACGGGCGACGCGCACATAGATTGGCGCGTTGCCCGTAGTCGTCGTGATGACCTGCATCTAGATCGCCCTGACCTCTGAGTGAGGGGACTTCTCTCGGAATATTTGCTCGACGTTGATGCGCTCCGCGTCGTCCGCGAAGTCTTCGTCGAGGAACACGACACGAAGTGGTTGGCGTGCCGCGATGACTGCGGCAGCCCGAGAGAGAGAGAGAGAGAGAGAGAGGAATCGCGCGCCTCACGCGGACGGATGCACAAGATCAACGCTCCCTCCTCAACGTCGTACACCTCGAAGCCATCGATGGTCTCCTTCATGATCGGCATGGATAGATCAAGACCCCAGTCGAGAAGCACCTGGAATAGAATGTCTTCCCCAGTGCGATCGAATTTCACGCTGCCAACAGCATCCTCCAGCGAGGCCTGGACCAAGTCGTCGGCCGGCGCGGCGGTATCGGACAGGTTCGTTGTGTCGACACGGAGCGCACGAAAGCCTCGATCAATCTCGTGAGAATCGATACCCGCGTCGCCGACGACAGCGCCCGCTGCTTGCCGCAGTCGATCCCGTGACAACTCCGCGATGTTGGCGTATCCCGCTTTCGCTGCATCGCTTGCGGAGTCAAGTGTTTCGTCTAGCTGAACGAGGATGAATGGGCGCTCAAATCCATCCTCTTGGTTGAGCTTCATGACGGCGTGACCCATGGATGAGGAACCCGCAAAGAAGTCCAGCACGATGCCGCCTGTCGGGGCGCCCAGTAGTAGCAGTTCCCGCATCAACGCCACCGGCTTTGGGAAGCTCATGTAGTCGCCACCCAAGAGGGCCTTGACTTCTTGAGTTCCCACCTGATTATTGAAACCCTTATCGTCCCAAATCGACTTGAACTTGCGGAGTCTCTCGGCACCACCCTTGTTCAAGGGGTCTTTCACGAAGATGTCGAACTCCCTCCGGCGGTCAATCCACTTCGCTACGAGCCGAGCCCCATCTCGTCGGCACTTATCGCGGCCCCACATCCATCGGCCATCTGAGCCATCGGATTTGTGAGGAAGCACCTGCGCCCAACCATCTTGTGCTTCGAGACTGACTCTCGCGCCGTCCGGCGAGACGAAGATCGGGAAGTACATCTCAGGTCGATCGATGCGTCGAGAGGCGGACCCCCGTTGGCGGAGACCGAGCAATCGGTAGTGTCCAGTCTCCTCATCGAAAAGGCCAAACTCCTTCCTCTGCTCCGGGTCAAGTGGGCGGCCGCCGACGACCGCAGCGTCCCGGTCCCGAGCCCAAACGAGCACCGTGTCGTGTACGCCCGCGACAAACGAGTCCGACTGCCTGCCCCGGGGATTCGCCACGACAACGATCTCCCCGATGAAGGCCGAGGCGCCGAAGACCTCGTCTCCGATCTTTCGAAGATTGTGGACTTCGTTCCCGTCGATGCTTACGCAAATCACGCCGTCTCCGCGAAGCAGATTCCGCGCTAGCTTGAGCCGCGGGTACATCATGCTGAGCCAGTCCGAGTGAAACCGTCCGTTCGATTCGGGATTGGCGGTGAGACGCACACCTGAATCATCCTTCTGGCCGGAGCGCGTCAGGTACTCATCTGCCGACTCGGCGAAGTCGTCGTCGTAAACAAAGTCGCTGCCGGTGTTGTAGGGCGGGTCGATGTAGATGAGCTTCACGTTGCCGAGGTATGACTCTTGGAGGAGCTTGAGGGCGTCGAGGTTGTCGCCCTCGATGAAGAGGTTCTTGGTGGTGTCGAAGTTCACCGACTCCTCGCGCACGGGGCGGAGGGTCTTGGCGATCGGCGCGTTCGCAGCGAACGCGGAGGCACGCTTGCCGGGCCAGTCGAGGCGGTACCGTTCCTGCGGCCCATCAACGACATGGGCGCTTAACTCCTGGCGCAGCAGGTCGAAGTCGACCGCTCGCACGAGGTTGCCGTCAGTATCGGTGCTCTCGGTGATAACGCTCGGGAACAGCCCGGCGATCCGCTCGATGTTGGCCTGGGTGAGGTCGGGTGATGTCATGCGTAGTTTCTCCACGGGTTGCCTCTGCCTATCCACTGACCAACAGAGTCAGTTCGTGCTGTTTCGTCTTGAGCGTGCGACGCAGCTCGACCTTGCGGTTGAGCTGTGGCTCGGTGCGGAGCTTGCGCTCCAGTGCAGCGATCTCTCGTTCGAGCTTGCGCACAGCGGCCAGTCTGTCTGCCACCTCTGACATTTCCTCGCCGGGGCGAGGCGCGAGCGGTGTCATCGGCTGCAGGAGGGCCGTGTAGAGCGCGGGCAGCGTGATCACTGTCGGCAAGGCCTGTCGTGTGGTGTCGGCGGGCTGCCAACCGGTCGAGTAGTAGGCACTGAGCTTCGGAGTTCCGGTTCCGAGCTGCTTGTGTGCCGCCACCATGCGCATCTCGGTGCTCCCGGCGCTCTGGCGGGTGATCTCGAAGATGATGGGGAATGGGATGGCCTTGTCGATGGCGTTCAGGATCGGCTCGCCAACGTCGCTGGCCTTCGCGTCGATGGTGAAGACCTGCACCTCGGGTACCGTGGCAGTTCCGGGCAGGTTGATCGTCGCTTCCGCCAGCTTGTAGGCCCAAGTGATGCGCTGGACTTCGGAGATGAACTTCTCGCGCACGGCGGTGTTCACTGTGCCGTGCTCGTAGAACTTTGCCTTGGGCACTCGTCTGCCGAACTTCGCGGCCTCGGGCCAGCGGAAGAGGAGATCAGCCATGTGCACCGCCCTCAGCTGGTGCGACGACTGCGACGAACGCGGTCAGTTCGAAGTCATCGAGGCCGGCGATTGTCTGGGTGAGGGCGGTGGTGCTGCCGCCGGTGAAGAGGCTGTCGATGTCGCGTTCTTCGGTGACGTCGATCATCGAGTGGATGGCGTCGGTGAGCAGTGCCGAGTACTTGCTCATCTCTGCACCCTCGCTGGTTTCGGCGTTGAAGATGCCGACCACGTCGGTGACAGGTTCCCCGTGAGGACGGCACCCCGCACGGAGCAGGTCGAGGAGGTGTTTGGCTTCGGTGTGGTTCGCGATGACCTCGCCCTGGTCGTCGAGGTAGATGAGGTAGTGCGGGTGGAGCCGGTTGCCTCGGCTGCCGTCCTTGCCTGCGAGCTGATCCGTGTCCGCGGTGAGGTTCCGGAGCGCGAAGATGACACCGGGGCGCAGCCCTTTGCTGGGGTCTGCGGGGATCACGGCGTGCAGGCCGCGCGGCGCTGTGTCGAGGTCGCCGTGCTCTTTGATGTAGCCGAGCAGGTCCATGCGGAAGTCGTTGAGGCCGAGGTCAGTGATCGAGACACCGGTTCGGACATCTTCGAGCTCGATGACTTCGTCTTGGAGCTTGCGGAGCTGTTCCTTGCGGAAGGCTGCGTCGGAGTCTTCGAGGGTGAGGACGT
>CALMKG010000549.1 GCA_937867175.1 uncultured Propionibacterium sp.
CGAGCGGGTGCCTTCACGTCCCGTCGCTTGATCCATGTCGTCGCCGAATGGACCCCTGCCACGGTCCTGGACATCACCTTCTCATCAGCGGGCGGCGCACGTCGACTGAGCTTCACCGTCACCGGTGAATCTCAGGCTGGCTGGCAGGGCGACGTCGCGTGGTCGCTGGCTACTTGCGCGACATTGGAGCCCAGCGCCTCCGAGACCGAGGACCTGCCAGTCGACCTCAGCCAGGTATTCGAAGTCGTCAGGGAGCGCGTGCCTACGCAGGCGAAGCGGACCGACGCTGGCTGGCTCAGTCCCGCCGACGAGTACGAGCGCGCAGCGCAAGAGGTCAAAGCGGCGACGGCCTGGCCCAAGGTGATTGGTGACGACCTCTCGGACATCTCTGCCCTGATGCAGGAGCATCCGGGGTTGGTGCTCAAGGTTCGCATGAGCGCTGCGAACTCGATGGAAGCCACCATGCTTTCCAGCGAGATCAAACAAACGGGCAACCGTTTCGACGCAGGCCTCGACGACTACATCGGGCGAATCATCCGCGTACGCCTCCTCCTGGGCACGACCTCGGGTGACATTCCTGCGCGGTTCCGCGCGCAGGCTCGCCGACTGGGCACGGGTCTTGTAGTGCGGTCGCTTACGCCTACCGAGGCGGCGTCGGCATGGTCCGGCCCCGCGGACGCCCTGATTGGCCACACTGTGCCCGAAGGTGAAGCAAAGGCCTTGGTACGGCTTCCCATCGCGTCCGAGCCGGGAGGGTTTCCCGGCTTCTCCACGCGTAGCCGCCACGTCCAGGTGCGTGCGCTGGACCCGCTCCCTCCGATGCCGGTCGTCAGTGTGCGTCTGGGTCGAGCGACAACAGCGACCGGCGAAGGCGTCGACGTCGTCATGAGTCCGGCTGATCTTTGCCAACACGGAACGGTCGTAGGTGCGTCTGGAACGTACAAGTCGACCTTCAACGCCAGCCTGATCCGGTCCGCGATCGAAGCGGGCGTGGGGGTCACCTTCATCGACCCTCACAGCGAGACCGTCAACCTGGCCCTTCGGGAACTGCCCGAAGGTTCGGAGTCCAAGGTGCGGGTCGTCCGGTACGGCGACGCGTCGCAGTCGACACCACTCAACGTGTTCTCTGGCAGTGCGGAAGAAGCTGAGCGTACGATCCAAGACCTCAACGACTTCTTGCGCGAGTATCACGACCCGAATGACAACGGGTGGCTCGGCCCCCGCTTCTTCCGGTGGTTCACTCTGATCGCACGCGCTACGTATGCGTTCTACGGCGCGCAGACATCACTGACGGCTATCGAGGCCATCGGCTCGGACAACAACAGGGTCAAACGGCTCGCGCAGGTGCTCCAAGCAGAGCACCCCGACTTGGCCAAGAGCCTGATGGACGAGATCGTGAACGACCGCAGCAGTGAGCAGGCGTCCATGTTGGCGTGGTGCACCAGCAAACTCAACCCGCTCGTTGCGACGAGCGATGCGCGTGCCGTTCTCGGCAGCGGACGCAACGCACTCGACTTCGCATCCGTGATGGATGAAGGCAAGGCTCTCTTGATCGACCTGGCCAGTCCTGTCGTCGGTGAGAGCACTGCGCGGTTCATGGCTGCGCTCAACCTCATGGCGATTCGCAGCGCACTGGGCCGGCGCAAGAACAAGAAGCCCCACATCCTGATCTGCGATGAGGCACAGCTTCACCGCGCTGGCGCGCTTCCTCGGCTGCTCCAGGAGGCGCGCAAGTTTGGCCTCGGGGTCTGGGTCGTCACCCAGAGCCCGCAGCAACTCGCGGGACCGCTGCTGGATGCGTTGCAGTCCAACTCCGGGACGTTTGTCTCAGGACGAACGAGCGTCCAGAACGCACCGATGTCTGCCCTGCGGCTCGGCGGGTTCTCTGAGCGAGAACTCGTCCGGCTGCCGAACCTCACCGCCGCCGCGACGATCTGCCGAGACGGGATCCTGACTGAGCCGTTCACTCTCGACATCGACCATCACGAGCGCATGGAAGCGCTCGGGGCGCGTGGTTCCGAGGGAAGCGAACGCGGACGCCGTGTCGAAGAGATCTCACGCCGCGAGCTGGTCGATCCCTATGTCAAGGCGTCGACGCAAGACGCGGCAGCCGTCGACAGGGCACTGCGGAATGCGATGGAAGTCAAGGCGGGCGAGGATGGCCGGCCTTCTCCGAGAAGGCGACCCGCCAACACGCCTGCCAGCGAGTCCGAAGCCGACGACAGCTCCAACGGGAGGCGGAGGTCCCACTCTGCGACCTCGTCCTTCCTCGATGCATGGCTGGACGAGCGTCAGGGAGCGGCGGCTGCGCAGAAGGCAGGCGACGAATGATCAAGATGGATCTGGAGTTCATCGATGAGCTCGGTCTGGCCGAGCTACCAGTGGAGGACAAGCACTCCCTGCTGCGTAGTGCCTACCTTGAGCTTGAGTTGAAGGTGGGTCGGGCGCTGTCCGAGGGGCTGACGTCTGCTCAGCTCGACGAGTTCGAGCGGATCATCGACGGCGACGAATCAACCGTGGATGCGGTACTCGAACGCCACGCCGAGAGCGTCGGCGACGCCTACCTAGGCATGGACCGAAATCAGGTCGCGAGTCTCATTTGGCTCCGAGAAATGCGGCCTGACTATCAGCACATCGTGAGCGAGAACCTGCAATTCATCCGGGCGGAAATCCTCGCCTCAGCCGACCGCATTTTGGCCGAGGTCCCGCAAAGAAGCGATCAGAAGCGATAACAACCCCGGCAAGCATCAGCACACGAATCACGATGACGGAGATCCACGACATGATCGCCACCCGCAGCCCGCAAAGTGCCAAGCGACCACTCATCACAACACCTGTCGTCGGGGCCGTCCGGCGCGCGGGCGAGAACATCGCCGCCGGATACGACTGCACCAAGGTTGTGCAGAAACGGATCGACT
>CALMKG010000550.1 GCA_937867175.1 uncultured Propionibacterium sp.
TCAGCGATCACCGAGAACAGCGAATAACCCCCGCGTCACGAACGACGACCGCCACATCACCATGACGACCCACGCCCCGCCGGACCACCCCGGCGGGGCGTCCCCATCCCTACCCATCGTCACCAACCAAGACGTCGCCATCGTCAAACAACGCGACGGACGACAACCGCTGCGCGGCTGGGGATCTCGCGGAAGACGGTGATCAAGGCGGTGAAGTCAGAAGCGCCACCGAAGTACGAGCGGGCACCGACTGAGACATCGTTCGCGACGGTCGAGGCGAGGGCGCGTGCGTTGATGAAGGCAACGCCGGACATGCCGGCGACGGTGCTGGCCGAGCGGGTGGAGGGAGGGTGACGGGGGGCTGCAGGTTGACCGTGCAGCTAACCGCCGGGTTTCAGAGCACCGCTCCGCCCGAGCCCGATGAAGAGAAGCGCCTCGCTGTGACTTCATCCGTCGGATCCTGATTGCCAGTGTGGGAGCCGCTCCTTTGCGAGCGCCCCTGCTGGTGCAGGCATCAGCCCACTCGGGTCACCGCTCCAAGTAACCACCAGTTCATCGCGCGCCCGGGACGCGGCGACGTAGAGCAGCGACCGTTCGCGCAACAGCGCATCCGCTTTGTCCTCGTCGGAGAACTCGTAGTCGCGCATGGGCATGGGGATCGACCCCTCGGACACCCCGAACAGCAGGACCTTCGCGAACTCAGCGCCTTTGGCCCGGTGCATCGTCATCACCAACGGAGCACCAGACCTGGCCTGATTGCGGTCGACCGCACGGACCGGCACGCCTCGCTCGGTCAACCCCGTCACGACGAGGTCGCGTTGCCGCGAGTCGCGCACCAGCACCGCGATCGTGTCCAGTTGCTGGCCACCCAACTCGGACATCCAGCGGGACACCGTGGCGGCGGCAGAGTCAAGTTCCTCGCTGAGTGAGGCGAGCCCGCGCAGCACCGGACGAGGGCCGCTCCGCGCTGACCGATATCCGTTGGTGCTTTCCGGCTCTGCCTCCAGGTCCTGGTAACTTCCGCCTGCCAGGATCGTCACTGCAAAGTGCAGGTTCTGGGCCGTTGTCCGGTAGTTCAACGTCAGTCGCCGCGATCGCCCACGAATAGCGATGCCATAGTGGCTGAGCGTGATCTTGTTGCCGTAGATGCGCTGATGGCTGTCCTCAGCAATGAACAGGTCGTCCGGGCCTTCTGCGACCAGGGCACGCAGCAACTGCCAGTGCGCTGGCGTCATGTCCTGCCCCTCGTCCACCAAGACACGATCCGCGAAGCGTCCCTTGTCTGCGGAGCGCGAGTTCAACCAAGCGGCGGCGATGGTCGCTGTCTCCTGGAAGTCGATGCTCCCGGCGATCCGCGAAGCGAGCCGATAGGCCTCGACGACCTGCCACACGGCTGCTCGCTCAGCTCGGCCAAGCCGCACGCCGCGTCCTGGCCGGCGTGCCCGCAGGTACTCGTCCCTGGACGTTATCCGGGCGGGCAGTACCACCAGCGCGTATTCGGCCTCGAAGAACCGCGACGAGCGCAGGCGTTCAGGCAGGTCGTTACCGGCCAACGAGATGGCGTCCCGCCATGCTGTCTCGGCGGTGATATGCGTCACGTCCGCGTGTCCTACACCGAGCACTTCCTCGACAGAGTCGCTCACGTCAGATCCCGCCGCGCGCAGCACCTGCCGCGCGATCGCGTCGATGCCCGTCACATAGGCCCCAGGCTCCCCCAGGTGCTCGGCGATGAGCAGGTCGGGGTCGAGCCGGTTGAGGTCGCGTCGCATGGCGTTGGCCAGGTTCACCGTGTAGGTGGTCAGGATCACCCGGACGCCGGGGTGGGCATCCAGCAGCCGTTTCGCCCGATGCAGCAGCACGACAGTCTTGCCGGTGCCGGCTCCTCCCGACAGCCGGAAGGCGCCCGTGGTGGTCTGCGCCACGAACCGGCGCTGCTCGGGATGCAGGAAGACCCGCCAGGCACCGAAGTCGCCGCTCTCAATCACCCGACGCAGTTCCTCGACGCCCTCAATACGGGCGAACTCGATGGACGCCGCCGGATGCTGCAGGCTCTTGAGCAGTTCGTCGTCCGTGTCCCCGGCTGCGGAAGTCACCGCGTTGGGGTCAAGGCCAAGGTCGTCCATCACCTCGCGGACGCTCATCCCGGCAGCCAGCCCCACCAGCGCGAGGTGCTGCCATTGGGGGGCGTCGCTGGCAGCGGCTGCGAGTACCTCGTCGTCTCTTGTGGCCGCAAGGGCGGCCAGCGCGACACCTTCTGGCAGGCCCAGGACACAAACTAGTTCGTCGAGTGGGACGTCGAGCAGCGGCGCCCCGAGCAACGGCGCAGACGTCGTCTCGAAGGCCGATGCCTCTGGTCTGGCGGGAAGCGGCTTAGGCGTGGTGATGCCGGCTGTCTCGAAGCGGACGGCTCGAGCCCGCTCCACCTCGACATCGCGGATCTCGGGCATTCCGTTGACCGGATTGACTCTGAGTTCGATCTTCCGCGCCACCTCGATGGCGTCATCGTGGTTCCAGATGCCATGAAACACGTAAGTGGTGTCGGCGCCGCTCGTCAACTTGAACAGCACCGCACGATACTGCTGGTCAACTCGTCCGGTGCGCACCCGCGGATCGCGGGCCCCCTTGATCGGCTCGATATGCAGCCCGGAGGCGGTGTCGTCGGTGGTGATCTTCTGCAGGAACGTGAACGCCTTCTGCCGGACGCTGGCGTCCAACTGGTTGCCCTGCTTGGTCATGATCAGGCTGATCGTCATCGTGCCTCCTCAAGTGCTGCGGCGATGGCGTCCGCATCCGGTGCGACGATCCGCCAGCCCTCGGCCGCCAGGTCGCGCTCGTCCTGCTCGTTCGGGCTCAGCAGCACCACGACGCGCTCGCCAGGCCAGCCGAGATCTACCGGAATGTTGTCGGCACCGACCTCCTCCCCCACCCACTCAGGCGCCGGCACATCGCGTCGCGACAATTCCTGGGCCAACTCCTCCGCGCCGACCAGCACGACGTCATGCAACACCTCGCGCCACCGATCGGAGACCTCGACCCGACGGGGGGCGACGGCGGGGGCGGGCTCGCTCGTAGCCGGCTCGCCTGCCAGCACGGTGATGACCGTGACCAGTTCCGGCGGGCGGAACATCAGGGTGTTCGACACCTCGAGCCAGGTCTCCCAGTCGTCCCGGAACCCGGGCGCCGACACGGTAGCCGGCCGGTTGTCGAGCAGCACTGCCACGTCGAGCAGCATCGCGCCCGAGGCGGACACCGCGTCCTCGCCGGTCCGGCGTCTGACGAGGACGCCGAGGGCACCCTGTCGCCACCACCACGAGTTGATGGTGCCGTCACGGTTGCCGGGATGCTCGAACAGCGATTGGGCTATCTCGGTCAGTGGCGCGCGCTCGGGTACGACAAGGTCGAGCGTGTGCGGCAGCCCGGCCGGCACCCCCCGGGCGAACCTCGCAAAATCGTCGCGCTGGTGCTGCTGGATCCACTCGGCCAGGATCGCCATCGGCCCGCCCAGCGCCGCAGCGGCGACGTGCTGCGAGAACCCGTACATGCCGAGCAGCCCCGGCAGATAGTCGCTCCTGAACCACTTCGGGGCGACCCGCTGCTTGTCGGACGCGAAGGCGTCGAGGTCGCGCGCGGTGACCGCCAGCACCTCGTCGCCCTTGAGCCGCAGCGTCGCCCGCTTCGCGGCGTCGTCCGAGATCCTGTTGTTCGCGGGAGTGGCGTGGAACGCATAGCCGTCGGGGAAAATCGCCAGCCGTGGTCCCGGGCGGTCACTCTCGAGCACGAAGTCTGGGCGGACGCCGTCCAACTGCACCTGAGGTTTGAGCGTCCACTGCACGCCGCCCAGCTTCAGGGTGATGGCGTTGCCCCACGGGCCGGGTTGCTCGCTGGTCGTGCCGCCAAGGTTCTTCGCCAACTGCTTGAACGCCTCGCGGAACCGCAACTCCAGGTGCGATTCCTGGCTCACATTAGCGGGGGGCTGCTCGGTCACCTGCCAGGCCCGGGCCTCACCCGGCTCCCCCGCCGCGTCATCGCCGGAACCCAGGATCGCCGCCAGGTGTCGGGCGGCGGCCTGCCGAGACGTTCGATCCACCTCGTGGGGCGCGGCGAACGGCAGCAGGCACCGGTGGCAGGCGAGGCGTCCCTCGGTCTGGCAAGGGCAATCGCGCACCGTCAAGTAGGCGTGCCGGAGCAGGCGCCACAGGTTGTCGGGATCGGCCAGGTCAGCAAGGTAGCCGGTGCCGCCTGGGACGGTGTCGTGCAGCAGCAGCGCCTCACGGGCGCCCCCCTCCGGGTTCGGGACGCGGACGACCACCACCCCCAAATGATCGGGCGAACCACCGAACTGGTCGCGCAACCCGAGCAGCAGGGCGGCCTGCAGACTCGGCAGGGCGAACTCGTCACCGGTGGTCACGCTCCATGGCAGTGGCAGTACCACGCCCTGGGTAGTCAGCGTCCGCGAGAGCACGATCGTGCGCACGTGCTCGTCGGTCGACTTCCGGTTGGGGCACCACGGGCGGTGCTCGTCCATTGAATTGCTGCCGGCTGCGTTGTCCAGGTGGCCGCAGGACTGGCAGACCCTGAAGCGGGACGCCGGAACGATCGACCCGCTGATCGCGAACGGGGAGGCAGTCGTGGCGCGCTTGCCCAGATTGAGCCACCTGATGGTGACGCGGGTCAGGTAGGCCGCCCCGAAGTCGTAGCCCGCCACGTACCACGGATGGGTGATGAACGCGGGATCAAGATCGGCTGCGGCGACGATCGTGAACGGCGTCCGGTTGCGGTCGTCGTGGCGGTCGTCGATGAGCGACTCGTCCCGACGGATCGCAGCGGATGCGCGCTTGAGTTCGACCACCGGCACCCGCTGCCCGGTGTCCTGCAGGCCGGTGCTGCCGCAACGTGGGCAGGCCGGCATCAGCTGCGGTTTGCCGGTCTCCTCGGTGTCGACCGCGTAACCGCAGTCCGGGCAGAACGCGAATACCCGGATGCCGTCGGCGTCGGTGCCGAGGTCGATCGCGTCCACCTCGATCTGCAGGCCCTTGGCGTAGAACGTCGCACCGGGTGCGAACTCGCGCAGCGCCTGTGAAGTGGGACGCTGCACGTCGGTCGGCTGCGACTCGTAGGTGCCCTGTTCGGGGTCGTACCAGCTGATCGAGACGTCCAGGGTGGCCGAGTCGCCGAGCAGGGTGTAGTTGGGCAGCAGCCCGAACTCCTCCATCGCGGCGATCCAGTACTCGCCGGTGAGGTCGCCGAGTCTTGCCTGCACGAGCTTGAGCGCTGCCTGGGCGGTCTGCAGGGAACGCTTGTCGTCCTCGGATGCGGCTGCCACGCCCGCTGCCTGCAGCAGCGCGGGCAGTGCTTGCTGGATGGCGAGCTGCCGGTGCTCCAACAGTTCCTTGGCGGATGTCCAGTGTTGCGAGGCGGCGAATACCTGCTTCGCAAGGCCGCTGGTGTGCGGGCCCTCACTGGGCGTGGCCCAGGCACGCAACGCTGCGACGGACGCGGGACGCAGTCCCGCTCCGAAGGCCGCCAGGAAGGCGCCGAGGTGCGATTCGGCGTCCCCTTCTGCCTTGTCGATCAGGTCGCCGAGGAAGCTGCCGGGGGTGGCACCGGCCAGCGCGGCGCGCGCCGTGCGCGGGTGGTGCCAGTCGTCGCCGTCGCGCGCGAACTCGTCCACGAGGTGCGCGAGGTACTGGCGCTGCAGGATCTCCTCGGCGGAAAGGTAGATCGACGGCGGCCGGACGGCCCCGTTGATCATCGAGCCCGGATCTTCCAGCCTGGGCAGCAGCTCGCCGCGTCCGGTGACGTAGGCGAGGTTGAGGGCGTTGCCGGTCTGGCGTCCGGCCCGGCCGATGCGCTGCAGGTACGACGCCACCGTGCGGGGCAGGGACGCGAGGAAGACCGCCGAGAGGTCGCCGATGTCGATACCCATCTCGAGGGTCGGCGTCGCGACCAGGGTGTTCGGGCTGTTCGGGTCGGACTGGCCATGCTTGAAGCCGTTCTCGTAGTCGAGCCTCGTCGCGCTGTCGAGCAGGCCGGTGTGCTCACGGGCGACGATGCGGCGCATGTCACTGCTGGCGTACAACCGTCGGTAGAAGTTGTCGGCAGACATCGGGGCGCGCCCGAGGCTCCCCGGACAGCGGACGTAGAGGCAGGGGGCGCCGTCGAGTTGGTCGGTGCTCTCGATCGAACCGGTGACCTGTGTGTGGCAGGTGTCGCACAGCAAGCGGTGCCGCCTGGACCCGAGGTCGTCGTCACTGGTCGGTGTCACGAGTACCCGGGACGCCGGAATGGTGTACACGGTCGCACCGCTCTCGGTGGTGACCGTCCCCAGCAGCAGGTCACGGCTCATCCGGTCGAGCAGGCCGCGGGCCAGCCGAGCGCCGTGCTGGGCGCTCACGCCCAACGTGCGCGCACTCCAGCGGGCGTACCAGCTCAACGGATCGGTGACCGAGTCCAGCAGCGGGTCGGTCAGCCGTCGGCCGCCGACCCGTGGAAATGCCGGCGCGCCACGTCCCCTCGGGAACGCGGGCATTCCCTGGCTGGCGGGCCTGCCGCCCCAGATGGCCCAGCGGTTGCCGTCCCTCTCCAGGTACTTCCGGAACCAGACATGCTCGACCGCGCCCTGGGTTCGCATGTGCTCCACGACCCCACGCACCCAACGCACCAGGGCCCGGTCGTCGCCGGCCGGCACCTGGTCCGCGTCCAGGGTGGCCTGAGCGTC
>CALMKG010000551.1 GCA_937867175.1 uncultured Propionibacterium sp.
GCCAACTGGCCGACCGTCTTCTTGTCCTCGGTGATGGACTGCTGCTCCAGCAGGCAGGCCTCCTTGTAGAAGGCGTTGACGCGGCCCTCGACGATCTTCGGGATGATCTTGTCGGGCTTGCCCTCCTCCTTGGCCGTCTCGGTGGCGATGCGCTCCTCACGCGCCACCACCTCAGCCGGCACGTCCTCACGTGACACGTAGTCAGGACGCATCGAGGCGATCTGCAGGGCCACGGCGTGGACGAACTCCTCGTCGGTACCCTCGTACTCCACCAGGACGCCCACTTGGGGCGGCAGGTCCTGGCTGCGGCGGTGCAGGTAGGTGTGCACCGCGCCCGGGAAGCGGGCCACGTTCGACAGTTCCAGCTTCTCGCCGATCTTGGCCTCGAGTACTGCGATCGCGTCCGCGACCTTACCGTCGCCCAGCGGCAGCGCGAGGGCCGACTCGATGTCGGCGGCCTTGCCGGCCTCAACAGCGCCGACGATCATATCGGCGAGGTTGACGAATTCGGAGTTCTTGGCCACGAAGTCGGTCTCAGAACCTAGCTGGATCATCGACGAGCCGACGGCGGCGACCAGGCCATTGTTGGCGGAACGGTCGCTGCGCTTGGCGACCTTGGCCGCGCCGGAGACCCGCAGCAGTTCGGTTGCACGTTCGAAGTCGCCGTCAGCCTCGGTGAGGGCCTTCTTCGCGTCCATCATGCCGGCGCCGGTCTGGTCGCGCAGCTTCTTGACGTCTGCGGCAGAGATTGCCATTTGTGATCCTTTTCGCGATTTGAGTTTGATGAGGGTCAGTTGGTGGAGGTCTGCGTCGGGGCGTCCTCGGCGGCTGCCACCTCGCCGGGCTCCTCGGCCAGCACAGCGGCCTCGTCCTCTAAGACCTGGTCGTTGTCGGCTGCGGCGAGCGGAGCGACAGCTTCGATCTCCTCGACGTCGGCTGCCGGCTCTGCCGGTGCCGCCTCGGTCTGCGGGACTTCATCGCTGGCACCGAGCAGCTCACGCTCCCAGTCGGGCATCGGCTCGGCGGCAGCCTGCTCCATGCCGCCCTGCGAGCGACTCACCAAGCCCTCTGCGACGGCGTCGGCGACGATGCGGGTAAGCAGCGAGACCGAACGGATCGCATCGTCGTTGCCCGGAATCGGATAGTCGACCTCATCTGGATCGCAGTTGGTGTCGAGGATGGCGACCACCGGGATCTTCAGCTTGCGGGCCTCATCGATGGCGAGGTGTTCTTTCTTGGTGTCGACCACCCAGACCGCCTGCGGGACGCGGGACATGTCGCGGATACCACCCAGCGACTTCTCCAGCTTGTCCTTCTCACGACGCAGGCCGAGCAGTTCCTTCTTGGTGAGGCCACCCGGAACGACATTCTCCAGGTCCATCGACTCCAACTCCTTGAGCCGGCCGATCCGCTTGCTGATGGTCTGGAAGTTCGTGAGCATGCCGCCGAGCCAGCGCTGGTTGACGTAGGGCATGCCGACGCGAGTGGCCTGCTCCGAAATGGCCTCTTGGGCCTGCTTCTTGGTGCCCACGAACAGCACCTGCCCACCCCTGCCGACCACACCCGAGATGAAGCCGTAGGCCTTGTCGATGTAGCGCAGCGACTGACGCAGGTCGATGATGTAGATGCCGTTGCGTTCGTTGAAGATGAACCTCTTCATCTTGGGATTCCAGCGCCGCGTTTGGTGCCCGAAATGCACCCCGTTCTCGAGCAGCTGGCGCGTGGTGACGACGGCCATGGTCTGTCCTTTCGTGGCGTCCACGGTCTCTGTCGACCGCCCCGGGACGCCGGTGCTCGCGTGGGCGAAGCCCGCGCATGGGTTCTTCGACCCCAAGGGTTCCGGGGGCCGCCTGATGTGCCAACTCGTCGCACCTGCCATCAGCGATGCAGGACCGCGCAACGAGAGCCGGGAGCCGGGCGCCCGGTTCAACACATGCGATGTCAATCCGCGTATGCGGACTGCGGGGACTATCTTACGTCCTCGCCGGAAGTCGACGCCAATCGATGGAGTCAGCTCGGCAATCCGAGTTGTCCACAGTGCTGGGCAGGTTTGACGGATCCCGGGCTGCGACGACCATTCTCTCCGCGTGACCAAGGTGATCCGATCGCTGCCGATGGCGTCCTGCCTGGCAATGGTGCTCGTCAGCTGTCTGACGCAGTTGGCTGGGTTCGGCAGCCGACCCGCAGCGGCCAGTCCCGACGACGGCAGCCCACCGCTGCGCGTCGCGCCGCTGCCGGGGCCCCTGCTTCAAGGCTTCCAGATCGGCGAGCAGGATTGGCTGCCCGGCCACCGTGGCATCGATCTCGGCGGCAGCGCCGGGCAGACAGTGGCGGCGGCAGCAGCAGGCACCATCAGCTGGGTCGGGACGATCGCCGGAGTACCCATGGTGACGGTCCAGCATCCAGACGGGCTGCGCAGCACCTACCAGCCGGTCACCGCCAT
>CALMKG010000552.1 GCA_937867175.1 uncultured Propionibacterium sp.
TGCGGCGCAGTGCGACCTGTGGTTCCCGCCGAAGAAGATCCCGCTCGAGGACGGCTCGAAGACGCTGCTGCCGGTCATGGTGATCACGTGCGCGCATTCCCGGTTCATGGTCGGGCGGATGATCCCGACCCGGCACACCGAGGATCTGCTGTTGGGGATGTGGACGCTGTTGCAGCAGCTGGGCCGGGTCCCGCGCCGGTTGATCTGGGACAACGAGTCCGGCATCGGTCGCGGTAAGCGACATGCCGAGGGTGTCGGGGCGTTCACCGGCACTTTGGCGACCACGCTGGTCCGGCTGAAGCCGTACGACCCTGAGTCCAAGGGCATCGTGGAGCGACGCAACGGGTTCTTCGAGACCTCCTTCATGCCCGGGCGTGACTTCACTGACAGCGGCCACGAGAAACTGCCCGGAGACGGCCACGAAACTGCCCGCTGGCGGACATGAGAAGTGCCCGGTGGCGGCCATGAGATCTGCCCGACACGACGTCGTCTGCCTTACCGCGTCCCGCGGTTGAGGCCCCTCCTCAGGTGCGCTCAGCAGTGCTGAAGCCGCTGATCGCTCCCTGAGGAGGGACTACTTGAAGTCTGCAGAGGAAATCATGGAAATTCTGGATGCCTACGATCTGACCGGGTCGTTTCGTGACGCCGCCGAGCTCGCGGGGTGCTCGCATCACACGGTCGCTGCCCATGTGGCGGCTCGCGACGCGGGCCGACCCGCAGGAGTTGGGCCCGTGCGTGCGCAGCTGATCGATGAGTACCTGGCGAAGGTCGAGGAATGGGTCGAGCAGTCGTTCGGCAAGATCCGCGGCGACAAGGCCCACGACAAGCTCCTTGCGCTGGGCTACGAGGGCTCGGAGCGGACCACCCGGCGTGCGGTCGCGGTCGTGAAGAAGGACTACCGGGCTGGTCGCCGACGCGTGCACCGGCCCTGGATCACCGAGCCGGGCATGTGGTTGCAGTACGACTTCGGTGACGGTCCGGTCATCGACGGGGTGAAGACGACCCTGTTCTGTGCGTGGTTGGCGTGGTCGCGGTTCCGGGTGGTCCTGGCGATCCGGGACAAGACGATGCCGAGCGTGTTCGCTGCCCTCGATGTGACCCTGCGGCGCCTGGGTGGGGCACCGACGTATGTGCTGACCGACAACGAGAAGACCGTGACCGTGGAGCACGTCGCGGGGATCGCGGTCCGCAACCCGCAGATGGTCGCCTTCGCCCGGCACTACGCGGTGACCGTGCACACCTGCGAGCCGGCCGACCCGGCCACCAAGGGCGGCAGCGAGTCGACGGTGAAGCTCGCCAAGGCCGACCTGGTGCCCAAGGACACCAACCTGCTCCCGGCCTACGGTTCGTTCGCTGAGCTCGAGGCGGCCTGTGAGGTGTTCTGTCAGGAGGTCAACACCCGCGTTCACCGGGTCACCCGCCGGGCACCGGTCGAGATGCTGGCCGAGGAACGCGCCCGGCTGCACCCGGTCCCGGCGCACCCACTTCCAACTCGTGTCCAGCCGCTACGAACACGCCTCGCTGATCCTCACGTCCAACCTGCCCTTCAGCGGCTGGGGTGGCGTGTTCGGCGACCAAGCCGTCGCCGCAGCGATGATCGACCGCGTCGTCCACCACGCCGACGTCCTCACCCTGAAGGGCGCCAGCTACCGGCTACGCAACCGCGGAATCGACACCCTGCCCAGCATCAAAACCCAAGACACGGCAGACTAGAAGACACGAACCGGTGGCCTCGTTTTCGAGCGTCGGATCGGCCTCATTTTCGAGCGTTGCCGACAGCGTCCTGCCAGCGGCTCTTTGGAGAGGTGACTGCCCTCAATCTGCCCTCACCAGCACCGAAAGTGACGCCTATCAATCATCAAGCACGGTCACTGTGACGAACCTGTCTGTGCAGGTCAGAGCATGTTTATGGGCTGTGTCGAGGAATGACCGAAGGTCGCGTGAACGTTCCGCTTCAACGTGTGAGCTCCCGCAGAGACAACTTGGCATCTCTGCGGCCTTCTGAAGCCAACATGTGGCTTCAGAAGGCCGCAACACCGGTGGTGAGTGGCTGGTCCTCGCTGCCGCTCTCGTGATCGAGTCCGATCTTGACGGAGGATCGGGACTTCTTCGGCACGGGCGCGCCCACGCGGTCAACGGATCGCGTGGAGTTCGACCTGTCCGCCGACGGGCGCGACTTACGGATCATCGCGAGCCGGTGATTGCTTCGGCAGGATGAGCACATGGGTGCTTGGGGTCCTGCGATCTTCTCCGACGACGTCGCGTGCGACATTCGCGGTGATTACCGCGAGCTGCTGGAGGATGGTGTCTCGGACGAGGAGGCTTCGGCGCGCGTCATTGAGGCATACACACACCTGGACCAGGACGAGGCTCACGTCCTCTGGCTCGCTCTTGCGGCAGCCCAAGCCGGGCTTGGACGACTGGATGATTCGGTCCGGGATAGGGCGGTGGCAGTGATCGATGAGGGAACAGGGCTTGAACTGTGGGCTGAGGCTGGTCCGAAGCAACTCGCCAGCCGCAAGGCTGCCTTGGCCAAGTTGCGCAGCACCCTGACTGGGCCCCAGAAACGACCTTCGACAGTCAGGAAGCCGTGGGTGCATGTCACCGACCTCGCGCCCGGAGACGTTGTTGCCTTCAGGCTCCCGAACGATCGGCTTGCCCTGTTCCGCGTCGCCAGGCTTGACCCGCAACGCGTTGGGACCGCGCCGATTCTGAGGCGCCTCGACTGGGCGAAGCCAGAGCTTCCATCGAGCCGCAAGCTGGCCAGGCTCAAGGCTCAGCCAGACCCCGGCCCGAAGAGCAACCGCCGCAGTTGAGTCCAGGGACGTGGTGTACGACGGGCCCGGTGTGAGCGTGGCGTTCTG